>CAVELT010000209.1:0-1376 GCA_963616545.1 Dysosmobacter segnis
TTCCTGCTCTACCGGAAGGAGGATACGGATCAGGAGCGCTTCCGGCGCTGGAACGAAAGGCTGGCGGATGACCCGGCCTGGGAAGCGGCGATTCTGGACCGGGTGCAGCAGATGGTTCTGCGGGAGGAAAATCGCTTCTGCATCGTGATCTGGTCCATGGGCAATGAAAGCGCCTATGGCTGCAATTTCGAAAAAGCGCTGGCCTGGACCAAGGCCTATGACCGGTCTCGGCTTACCCAGTATGAAAGTGCCCGCTATCGGGATGACCGGAAAAGCTATCACTATGAGAATATTGATCTTTACAGCCGGATGTATCCGGCCCTTTCCGAGATCCGGGAGTATCTGGACCGGGACGGCAGCAAGCCCTTCCTGCTGGTGGAGTACTGCCACAGCATGGGCAACGGACCGGGAGATTTTGAAGATTACTTCCGGATGATCCGACAGGAGGACAGGATGTGCGGCGGCTTCGTCTGGGAGTGGTGCGACCATGCCGTTTACAAGGGAACGGCTGCGGATGGCCGAAAAATCTATGCCTACGGCGGCGATCACGGAGAAGAAATCCACGACGGCAACTTCTGTATGGACGGTCTGGTGTACCCGGACCGGAGGATTCATACCGGTCTTCTGGAATATCAGAATGTCTATCGTCCCCTGCGGCTTCTGTCCTATGAGCAGAGCAGCGGCCGTATTCATCTCCACAATTACATGGATTTTGATGATGCCGAAGACTATGTGGATATTTTCTATGAGCTCACCCAGGACGGCATCCTGATTGAGAAGGGGCAGCTTCCGGCAGTTTCGATTCCGCCGCACTGCGATGGAGAGTCTGCGCTGAAGCTCAGTATTCCGGAAAAGGGCAGGGTCTATCTTCGGCTTATCTATCGGCTGAAAAAGGAGCTTCC
Source organism: Dysosmobacter segnis (assembly GCA_963616545.1). GTDB lineage: Bacteria > Bacillota > Clostridia > Lachnospirales > Lachnospiraceae > Oribacterium. The sequence continues at coordinate 903 of CAVELT010000209.1, forward strand.
TTTGCTGGAAAAGGGTCAGCTGCTGGGCTTTGACGAGGTAAAGCTGGATAATGCTGACGGCCGGAATCAGCAGGCGCTGGCCTGGATTTCGGAGACGCCGGAAAATGCAGCGCTTTCCGTACAGGAAACAGATGAGGCCGTGCTGATCGCGGGCAGAGATTTCTCTTATGCTGTCAGTCGGAAAACGGGACTGTTCACATCCATGCGCTTTGCGGGTCGGGAGTATCTGAATCATCCCATGGAGCTGAATATCTGGCGGGCACCCATGGATAACGACATGTATATCCGGAAGGAATGGGAAAAGGCGAGATATCAGGCTGCCTATACCAGAGCCTATCAGGTTGGTGTGCTGCAGAACAATCACGGTACCTTCGTTATGGCGGACGCTGCTGTGCTCTCCGACGGCGTGCAGAAGATCATGGATGTTCGGATGCTGTGGAAGATCGGCGGAGACGGCCGGATCACGGCGCAGCT
>CAVELT010000209.1:1812-3023 GCA_963616545.1 Dysosmobacter segnis
TTTGATGAGAACAAATTTGACTTCGCTTTGACACTGGTACCCTTTGCAAAGCGCGGCGGAAAGGGATGAGATATGGAAGAGAAAACCTATTTGAAATGGTACAACAAGGTGGGCTACGGCGCGGGAGATATCGCCGGAAATGTGGTTTACGCGTTTCTTACGGCGTTTGTTATGGTCTATCTTACGGATACCATCGGACTGGCTTCGGGCATTGTGGGCACATTGATCGCGGCCTCCAAGCTCTTTGACGGCTTCACCGACATTTTCTTCGGGGCCATGATCGACAAGACCCACAGCCGGATGGGAAAGGCCCGGCCCTGGATGCTTTACGGCTATATCGGCTGCGCCATTACCCTGATCGGGGTTTTCGCAGTGCCGGTGAACATCGGAAAAACCGCGCAGTATGCCTGGTTCTTCATTGCCTATACGCTGCTGAACGGCGTCTTCTATACCGCCAACAACATCGCATATTCGGCACTCACTTCTCTGGTGACGAAGAACAGCAAGGAGCGGGTGCAGATGGGCTCCTATCGCTTCATCTTTGCTTTTGCGACGAGTCTCCTGATCCAGTCGGTGACGGTGGGCTTTGTAGCAGCTCTCGGCGGTGATGCCGGGGCCTGGCGTATGGTGGCGATCATCTATGCCGTCATCGGTCTTGCGGTGAATACGCTGTCTGCCATGTCGGTGAAGGAGCTCCCTGAGGAGGAGCTTCGGCAGGGTAATGCCGGCAGCGGCGAAGAGAAGTACGGGCTTCTGGAGGCCTTTCGACTCCTGGTAAAGAATAAGTTCTACATGATGATCTGCGGCACCTACATTCTGCAGCAGCTCTACAATGCCATGATCGGTGTGGGAATCTACTATATGACATGGGTGCTGAAGAACCGGAACCTCTACAGTATCTTTGCCTGGGCGGTGAATATTCCGCTGATCACCGCATTGGTGTTCACACCGACACTGGTAGGAAGGTGGAAGGGCATGTATCACCTGAACCTTCGCGGTTACATGCTGGCCGTGCTGGGCCGCGCTCTGGTGGCGATTGCCGGCTATTTCGGCAGTGTGCCGCTGATGCTGCTGTTCACAGCAGTGGCTGCGCTGGGACAGGGACCTTGGCAGGGCGACATGAATGCGGTGATCGCTTCCTGCTCGGAATACACCTACCTTACGCAGGGCAAGCGGGTGGACGGCACCATGTACTCCTGCACCTCCTTCGG
>CAVELT010000210.1:0-3022 GCA_963616545.1 Dysosmobacter segnis
CTGGATACCCACTGGATCTGGCAGGACGGCCAGAACCTCCTGAAGGATACACCGCAGATCAAGGACGGCTACCTTGAGGTTTCCAAGAAGCCGGGTCTCGGCGTAACGCTGGATATGGACAGAGTGGCGGAGGCCAACAAGCTGTACCGCCAGATGCCCAGCCATGACCGGGATGATGCGATGGCTATGCAGTATCTCATTCCCAACTGGAAGTATGACTGCAAGAAGCCGTGTCTTGTGCGATAAAGCAATCAGGAGGAGATTTACATGAGTTATACCGCACTTGTGGGATTTGTGATGATGATTCTCATCACGGTTCTGCTGCTGAAAAAGAAGGTCAGTACATTATTTGCATTTACCATCATTCCGATCATCGGTGCATTTCTGATCGGTGCCAGCGTCAGCGAGGTTTGTGACTATGTGAACACGGGTCTCGGCAAAACCAGAGATCTGATGTTTATCATTTTCTTCTCGCTGCCGTACTTCTCGGTGATGTCCGATGCGGGTCTCTTTGATACCATCGTGGAGTTCCTTCTGAAGAAGACGAAGCTCAGCGTTACTGTTATCTGCGTGATTACCGTTCTGATTTCTCTGGTGACGGAGATTGACGGAAGCGTAACCTCGACCTATCTGGTTACCGTGCCGATGCTGCTTCCTCTTTATAAGAAGATGAAGATTGATCCGAAGGTTCTGCTGCTTCTGTGCTCCGCAACCATGTGCGCTTTGTTTGTTACGCCGTGGAACGGCCGTACGCTGCGTGCAGCCACTCTGCTGGAGGGTATTGACAATCCGCAGAACTACATTTTCACCCAGATGCTGCCGCTGATGATCGTATATATCGTGATGTGCCTGGTTCTGGCTGTGGTGCTGGCGAGAATGCAGATCAAAAAAGGCGCCGGCCTTGCAGACGGCGATGAGAAGCTGGACGAGATGCTGGTGAGCGATTCAGAGCTGAGACGTCCGAAGCTCTTCTGGTTCAATCTGCTCCTTACGGTAGCGCTGATCGTCGGACTGAGCGTGATTCCGTGCCCGGACTACTTCGTTTTCGCACTGGGACTGATCATTGCGCTGGCAGTCAATTATCCGGACCTGAAGCTGCAGGGAGATCTGCTGAAGAAGTATTCCAAGGAAATGTATTCCACTGCCTGTGCCGTATTCCTTTCCGGTGTTGTGGTAGGCGTTCTGTCTGAGAGCGGCATGATGGATGCCATGGTACAGTTTTTGATCAATATCATTCCCGGATTTATGGGACCGTGGTTGTATCTGGTAATGGCCGTTTTGAGTGCACCGCTGATGCTGATTTTCACCAACGATATCTGGCAGTATGCACTGGTGCCGATCGTGGCCGGTGTCAGCGCCCAGTACGGCGTGCCGAATGAGGTGGTTGTCCTGACACTGCTCATGAATATGGGAGCCATGGTGTCTCCGGTGGCGCAGCCGCAGATCTACCTTGCCTGCGACCTGGCAGACGGGACGGAGCTGGCAGATTATGTCAAGTTCTCCTTTGTGCCTCTGTGGATCCTGACCGTTTTGTGGGTTGCGGCAGGTTATATCATGGGAATTTTCAGATAAAACAGCGCGTCGCTGCTTGGAACGATAATGAATAATAGAAAAGGGCGTGTGAAAAAACAGAATTTTTTCACACGCCCTTTTTGTGCGTATATTGCATCTGAAGCTTCGGATAGTTGTGCCCACAATATAGCACGAGAAGAGACACAAAACAGTTACACTGAAAAAAGTTCTTGAAAAACATTGAAAATTTGATAACCTAGGAACGTCTTGCAAGAGACGAACATAAAAACGACCGCCGTTGGAAAATCCTGGACAGATTGAAGAGGAAGTTATTTATGAATATCATCGAAATGCTCAGCCGCGAGCTGAATATTCGTCCGGAGCAGAGCCGGGCGGTCATAGAGCTGATTGACGAGGGTAATACCATTCCCTTTATTGCCCGGTACCGGAAGGAGAAGACCGGTGCCATGAACGATGAGCAGCTGCGGCAGTTTGACGAGCGTCTCCGCTACCTTCGGAATCTGGAGGAGCGTAAGGAAACCGTCATTGCCTCCATAGAGGAGCAGGGGAAAATGACGGCGGCGCTCAGGGCAGAGATCGAGGCCGCAGAAACCATGGTGAAGCTGGAGGACCTGTACCGGCCCTATAAGCCGAAGCGCCGTACCAGAGCCATGATCGCACGCGAAAGAGGTCTGGCGCCGCTCGCTGCATATCTTCTGCAGCGGAATACCCCGCTTTCCGTGCCGGAGGAGGCAGCAAAGTATGTGAATCCGGAGAAGGAGGTCATGGATGCCGACGCGGCCATAGCCGGGGCGGAAGACATTCTGGCCGAGCAGATCTCCGACGATGCGGATTACCGCAGCTGGATCCGGCGGAAAACCTGGAATGAAGCCCTGCTGGTTTCTCAGGCGAAGGACAAAAAGCAGGCGGGGCAGAGCAGTGTATACGAGAATTTCTATGACTATACCGAGCCTGTCCGGAGGATTCCCGGGCACCGCATTCTGGCCATCAACCGGGGCGAGAAGGAGAAGGTGCTGAGCGTGAAGCTTGAGACACCGGAGGAGGAAATCCTGCGATATCTGGAGAATCACCTGCGGGTAGGCAGCAACCCGAAGACTGCGGAATATCTGAAGGATGCCATCAGGGATGCCTATAAGCGTCTCCTGGCGCCCTCCATTGAAACAGACATCCGGAACGAGCTGACAGAAAAGGCAGAGGACGGGGCCATCAAGGTCTTCGGCAGCAACCTGAAGCAGCTGCTCATGCAGCCGCCCATTGCGGGCAAGGTGGTGCTGGGCTGGGATCCGGCCTTCCGCACCGGCTGCAAGATCGCAGTGGTGGACGCCACCGGCAAGGTACTGGACACCACCGTCATTTATCCCACAGCGCCTCAGAACCGGGTCAAGGAGGCCATGGAGACCATTGAGAAGCTGATCCGCCGCTGGCATGTGGAGATCATCAGCCTGGGCAACGGCACCGCCTCCCGGGAGTCGGAGCAGATCATCGCGGA
>CAVELT010000211.1:0-3012 GCA_963616545.1 Dysosmobacter segnis
TGATGAAATCCGATATTGATCAGTATCTATAAGTTACAGCTTGCAGAAATCCACGCCGGACCGCGCAAGCTCTTCACTCTGCTATTCCACCGCCCTTCTGTACACCAGGCTGGAGATCACGGCCGCCAGCAACTCCGTGACCCAGAAGGCGTGCCAGGCGCCCACGGGGCCCAGAACGCGGCAGAGCACGAAGGCCAGGGGAATGATGACCACCGTATAGCGGCAGAGGGAGATAATGAGGGAAGCGGTTCCCTTGCCGAGGCCCTCCAGTGCACCGCAGGCCGTCACAGAAACGGCGGAGACAATGAAGCCCAGGCTGATGATACGAAGCGCCACGGTGCCGATGGCGATGGTCTCCTGGTTTTCCGCAAAGAGCCGAATCAGCGGTGTCGGCAGAAGCTGGCAGATCACCGTGCCCAACAGCATAATGCCGCCGCAGAGCATCAGGGTCACCTCATAGATCCGCTTCACCCGGGCATGCTCTCCCGCCCCCAGGTTGTAGCCGATCACCGGCCGCATTCCCTGCACCAGACCGCTGGCCGGAAGATAAAGGAAGCTCTGGAGCTTGTAATAGATGCCCAGCACCACCACGTAGCTCTGAGAGTAGCCGGACAGGAAGGCGTTCAGGCAGGACACCAGCAGGGAGGGAAGCGCCATATTCAGCGTGGCCGGAATCCCTACGGCGTAGAGACGCCCCACAATGGGCTCACCCTTTCTGTCCAGCATGGCCCGGCGGCTGAAGCGCACCGGCATTGGCCTCCATACCAGTACCGCGAGGTAAACCGCAAGGGTCAGCAGCTGTCCCAGCACAGTAGCAATGGCCGCGCCCTCGATGCCCATGGCGGGAATCGGACCCCAGCCGAAGATCAGCAGCGGATCCAGCAGAATATTCAGGATGCAGCCGCACATAAGGGCAACCATGGTGGTCTGCATGCGGCCCACCGCCTGATAGATCTTCTCGAGAAGAATGGATTCCATCACGGCGATGGAGAAGGCGAAGGCAATGTTGGAATAGCGGATGCCGAGCGAGAGCACCTCTTCGTCTCCGGTGAACATGCGGAGAAATGCCGGCATGCCGAAGCGAATGGCGAGGGTCAGCAGCACGCCGTGGATAAAGGCCAGCAGCAGGCTCTTGGAGGCGGCCCGGTCCGCCTGTTCCCGGTCGCCGGCGCCCATATGAAAGGCAATGGCCGCATTGACGCCCACGCCGAAGCCCACGCCCAGCGCCGTCACCAGGTTCTGAATGGGATACACCAGTGAGAGCGCGGTCATGGCCTTCTCGCTGATTCTCGCCACAAAATAGCTGTCCACGATATTGTAAAGCGAGTTCACCAGCATGGAAAGCACCATGGGCAGCGCCATGGAAAGCAGCAGCGGCAGCACCGGCTTGGTCCGCATAAATTGATCGTTCATAATGTTTTACTCCCTTTTAACGCACAAAAAATCGCCGCACAACAGTCTGTCTGAACTGCTGTGTGGCGAAAAGAGGCACGCGGCCTGAAAAGTCCACTCATTGTGTTTTTTAGGATTGCATTGTAGCATGCGTTTTTATGGATTGCAAGGGGAAAATGCTGGCTCCGTGGAGTCCCATCGGGTCAGTAAAACAAACAGCGGCAACAATCATTGGGATTTCGGCGGTTCCTGCCAACATATTGTACATTCAATCGCCTTTACGCTTTCACTTAAAGGGCAAAGCTCCAGCGAAAAGCTTCTGCTCTCAGATGTACCCAAATCCGCAAGCACGATACAGTCTCCTGCATGCAAAATTTTTTCTGCAACTCTCACCGTCCCTTCAGCTATGTATAATATGCATTGGCATTTTCCTGCATCGTCGCCATACGGTAAAGATCTTTCCCAACATGCAGCGCTTTTCCACTTAAGTGTGTTGGTTTCACCCCACACACCGTCAGCCATAATGAGATTCAAATCGCTGGCCTGACCGTAACTTTGCACGAAATCCGATCCCTTAAACGACACCTCATCATCGGGATGCAATGTATACAGGCGGCCGTCCCCAAAATGCAGCTGCGATTCTCCGGTAAGCAAATGAAGAATGCGATGATATCCATCAAAGCAGGTAAATGTAGAGCTGTCTGCCTCTAATGATGCCGTGCTTATTCTCCAAAGAAATGTGTGCTCGTTAAATATGCTGTTCTCAGGGTATATGAAAATCTGACTGCTGCTCCCGCCTGCCCACCTTGAAACAGCATAATCAGACCCGGACAATATGATCGTCTTAAAGCTGCTCTGATTTCTGTTTTCATAATCCGACTTTTCCATACTGCACATTTACACCACATCCTTATTGTAGACCATATGTACAAAATTTTTCGTTCTTTCCTGCTTAGGATGCTCAAATATCTCTTCGGGTGTTCCCTTTTCAATGACACGTCCATCCTCAAGCACAACGATTTGATCTGCTATGCTTTTTGCAAAATTCATTTCATGCGTGACAATCACCATCGTCATCCCCTGCGCCGCCAGCTCCTTCATCACCCTCAGTACTTCACCAACCATTTCGGGATCCAGTGCAGAAGTGGGTTCATCAAAAAGCATGATTTCCGGGTCCATCGCGAGTGCCCTGGCAATGGCCACTCTTTGCTTCTGTCCTCCCGATAGACTGGCCGGCATGACATTTTCCTTGTCCTTCAGTCCGACCATATCCAGCAGCTCGACTGCTCGTTTGTGTGCATCTGCGCGGCTCACCTTTTTTAAATCCATGGGCGCCATCATAATGTTTTGAACAACGGTTTTGTTGAAGAAAAGGTTGAAGCTCTGAAAAACCATGCCTACCTTTTGCCGCATTTTATTCAAATACTGTTCCGGCATTTTGACCGATTTGCCGTTGATCATGCTTCGGCCGATATCCTCACCTGCAATCGATACATAGCCATCCTGATATTCTTCCAGGTAATTTATGCAGCGCAGCAGTGTGCTCTTGCCCGAGCCCGAAGGACCAATAATGACAGTGACCTCACCGAGCCCTATTTCAAGATTTATATCCTTCAGTAC
>CAVELT010000212.1:0-2998 GCA_963616545.1 Dysosmobacter segnis
GCAAGGGGAGCATCAATGAAAATTGATGCTCCCCTTCTTCGTACGATTATAGTAGAATATAGCGATGACACGCAGTGCGAAGCAGCCCGATATCAATATGAAAGATGAAGGAGAAATCACATGACAGAGGAAGAGATCAGAAAGCATTTTGCGGCGAATCGTTTTATGCAGGAGTGCGGCATGACGATTGAAAAGATGGCGCGCAGCGAGGACTTTTATGTGAAGGCAGAGGTGCAGCCGAAGTACTTTAACGGCAGTGCCCGGATCCACGGCGGCTATCTCTATACCGTTGCGGATACCGTGGGCGGCGTGAATGTGCGCCGCTATGCCAGCAAGCTGGCTACATTGGACAGCGATTTTCATTTTCTCTGCAATGAGAGCACCCGCTATGTCTATGGCTATGCCCGGCTCATCCGGAACGGCAGCAAGGTGATCGTCATGCATGTGGAGGTCCGGGGCGACAGCGACCAGGTCTTTGCAGAGGGAACCTTTACCTATTATAAATTTGACTGACGGATCGTAAAACGGACTGCCTGTTGTACGGTCGGCGTACAACGAGCGCAGGCGTAATGGCAAAAGAAACAGCAAGGCGCCGACGGCGCTTGAGAGGAGAAGAACGATGAAAAATCTTTTGGTTGCCCAGTCCGGCGGGCCCACAGCAGCCATCAATGCCACACTGGCAGGTATTCTGGAGCGGGCCTTTGAGAGCCCGGAAATTGAGCGGGTCTACGGCGCGGATTTCGGCATACAGGGTGTGCTGCAGGAGCGCTTTCTGGATCTGACAGAGGAGCTCCCGGCCCTGGTGCGGGAGGAATTCGGCGATACCGAGGATGCGGAGACCATGGAGGCCGGGATGCTGCGCATTCTGGACCGCCTCAGCACCACACCGGCGGCTGCCCTGGGCTCCTGCCGCTACAAGCTGAAGGATCCGGCAAAGGACAGCACGGAATTCGAGCGTCTGATCGAGATCTTCCGTGCCCACAATATCGGGTATTTTGTATACATCGGCGGCAATGATTCCATGGATACGGTATGCAAGCTTTCGGAATTCATTCGCGCCCGCGGCATCACGGATATTCAGGTGATCGGCGCGCCGAAGACCATCGACAACGACCTCTTCGGCATTGACCACTGCCCCGGCTTCGGCTCGGCGGCCAAGTACATTGCGGCCTCCATGGCAGAGCTCGAGCGGGAGCTGGTGGTTTATGACACCCCTTATGTCATCATTGTGGAGCTCATGGGACGCAATGCGGGCTGGCTCACTGCTGCGGCGGCGCTGGCCAAGGATCAGAATTCCCGGGTGCCCTATCTCATTTACCTCACCGAGGTGCCCTTCGATCTCACCGCCTTCATTGAGGACGTTCGTGCCGAGCTGAAGACGGACCGCTGCGTCATGGTGGCGGTATCCGAGGGCATTCGTGACCGCTCCGGCCGCATGCTCTGCGAATACAGCAGCCTGAACGAGACCGCAGGAAAGAGCGGCTACGGCGGCGCCGGCGGTCTGGACGCCTTCGGACACAAGATCGCCTCCGGTGCGGCCCGGGTGCTGGAGCAGGCAGTGCAGCGCAATATCGGCTGCAAGGTCCGGGCCATCGAGCTGAATCTGCTGCAGCGCTGTGCCGGACATCTTCTGTCGGAAACCGATATACAGGAGTCCCGTGAGCTGGGCCGCCGGGCCGTGAGCCTGGCGCTGGCCGGCGAGAACGGCAGCATGTCCTCCCTGCGCCGGGTGGAGAGTGCCCGGGGCTATGCGGTGGAGTATTTTCCGGCGGACATCCGGGAGATTGCCAACCGGGAAAAGTGCGTGCCCCGGGAGTGGATCAATTCCGAGGGCAACGGCGTGACCGAGGAGTGCCTTCATTACCTTCGCCCGCTGGTGCGGGGCGAGCTGAGCTCCGACTTCGCGGACGGTGTGCCCCGCTATGTCCTCCTTCGAAAGAGGTGAGAAATTGGAAAAGCGCTATCACGAGGATGTGAAAAACAGCATGGGCCGGGTGCTTTTCGCCGGTATTTCCTGTGTGCTGCAGGTGCTCTGGCTGCTGGTGACTCTGTTTCGACTCTACCAGCATTATGCCGTCCTGTCGGCCTTCGTGCACATTCTGACGGTCTTCGTGGTGCTGCGCCTCTTCGGCAAGCACAGCAACACCACCATCAAGCTGAGCTGGATCGTCTTCATCATGGCGGCGCCCCTCTTCGGGCTGGCCTTCTACCTCCTCAGCACGGGCTCCAACTTCGTCCGCACCATGGGAAAGCGCTTTCAGGAGATTGACCGCAGCCTTTTCCCCTTGCTGCAGCAGGATCCGGCGGCCCTCCGGCATTTACGTGAGGATAATGTCGGCGCCGCGAATCAGGCGTACTTCCTCCGGAATACGGCGGGCTTTCCCGTGTATGAGGACACGGCGGTGCGCTACTTTGCGGAGGCCTCCGAGGGTCTCGCGGCCCAGAAGGCGGCGCTCCGGAAGGCGGAAAGCTTCATTTTCATGGAATATCACGCCATTGAGGACCGGGAGGCCTTCGGAGCGCTGGCGGAAATCCTGGCGGAGCGGGCCGCCCACGGTGTCGAGGTGCGGCTTTTCTATGATGATGTGGGGTCTCTCGGCTTCGTCAGCCGGCAGTTTCTCAGGAAAATGCAGTCGCTCGGCATTCAGTGCCGGGTTTTCAATCCGGTGGTGCCCTTTTTCAATATCTTTATGAACAACCGGGACCATCGGAAGCTGACTGTAATCGACGGCCGGGTGGGCTTTACCGGCGGCTACAACCTGGCAGATGAGTATTTCAACATTACCCACCCGCTGGGCTACTGGAAGGACACAGGGCTCATGCTGCAGGGCGCTGCGGTACGTACGCTGACGGTGCTGTTTCTCGAGATGTGGAATGCCATGAACCGGCAGGGACTGGAGGACATCCGGCCCTATCTTTTGACGGAATCGGCCTTCCCGCCCCTGGAAAATGCCGGCTTCGTGCAGCCCTACGGCGATTCGCCCCTGGATGAGAAGCG
>CAVELT010000213.1:0-2969 GCA_963616545.1 Dysosmobacter segnis
TTTCCGGAGGTTTATTTCATGACCCTGCAGCAGCTGACCTATCTTGTCACCGTGGCGGAATGCGGCAATATCACAGATGCGGCGGAGCAGCTCTTCATTTCACAGCCGAGCCTGAGCGCCGCCATTCACAATCTGGAGAAGGAGATGGGTGTGACCGCCTTTGTCCGCTCGAACAAGGGCGTTTCTGTTACGAGAGAGGGAGAGGAGCTGCTTTCCTTTGCCCGCATGCTGCTTGAGCAGGCAGACATCATGCAGGAGCACTTCGGTACAGGAAAAAAGCGTGTGCCCAAATTCTGTGTGTCATGCCAGCACTATTCGTTCGCAGTAAACGCCTTCGTAGAGGTGGTCCAGGCATACGATGCGGACCAGTACAGCTTCATTCTGCGGGAAACGCAGACCGGTGAGATCATTGACGATGTGGCTTCGGGAAAGAGCGAGCTGGGGATCCTGTATCTGTCCGAAAGCAATGAGACCGTGCTCTCCAAGCTGCTTCGCAAAAACGAGCTTGTGTTTGAGACGCTGTTCACGGCCGCGCCGCACGTGTTTATCAACGAAAATCATCCGCTGGCTGACAGAGAACGGATCACGCTCGACGAGCTGAAGCCCTATCCCTACCTGATTTTTGAGCAGGGAGAGCGCAATTCCTTCTATTTTTCGGAGGAGCTGCTCAGTATGCTGGACATGCCGAAGACCATTCAGGTCCGGGACCGTGCCACACTGTTCAGTCTGGTGATCGGACTGAACGGCTTCACGGTGAGCTCAGGTGTTATCGACCGAAAGCTCAATAGTCCGAGCATCATCGCGCGGCCGCTGGAGATGGAGGGCAGCATGCGCATCGGCCTGATCCGCAAGAAAAACGTGGTGTTCAGCCGCTATGCGAACTCCTATGTAGAGGCACTGAAAAAACATTTGTCCATAGTCTGAAACTATGAAGAAGAACGGGTAATACATATTTTTCAAAGGAATGATTTCGTGGCAGACTATCTGCAGAAAGCAGAAACAAGATTGCAGCACAGAAGGAGATAGAAAGCATGAGTACTTTGAAAACCCCGTTTCGTTATGATTTTGTCGGCAGCTTCCTGCGTCCGCAGGCGGTAAAGGATGCCAAGGCTGATTATGCCAACGGCAGCATCACAAAGGAGGAGATGGATCAGATCATCAACGATGCTATTACTGATGTTGTTGCCAAGCAGAAGGCGCTCGGCTATCATGCCATCACAGACGGCGAGTTCCGCCGTACCTACTGGCACCTGGATTTCATGTGGGGCTTTGAGGGTGTTGCGCATCAGCAGGGCGGCGGTGTGCAGTTCAGCGGCGAGATGGCCGCGCTGGACGATACCTGGCTGACCGGCAAGGTTAAGGCAAAGGCGCATCCGTTCGTGGAATATTTTAAGTTCCTTAAGCAGTTCGAGGACGAAAATACAGTGGCAAAGTACACGATCCCGGCACCGGCGCAGATGTTCCAGCAGATGATCGTGCCGATCAACATTGCCTCCACCCGTAAGGTTTACGCGGACAATGCGGCACTCATTCATGACATCGGTGTGGCTTATCAGGAGGTTATCCGTCAGTTCTACGAGGCCGGCTGCCGCAATCTGCAGTTCGATGACTGCACCTGGGGCGCCATTGTGGGCGATGCGGCAAAGCAGCGCTATCAGGCACTCGGCATCGATCTGGAGGACGTGAAGAAGCAGCTCCTGGAGGTCAACAACCTCGCGCTGGAGGGCAAGCCGGAGGATATGGTCATCACCTCTCATATCTGCCGCGGCAATTACCATTCTACCTTCTTCACAAGCGGTGCTTATGATTCAGTAGCCGACTATGTTTTTGCACAGGAGAATGTAGACGCGCTGCTTCTCGAGTATGATGATGAGCGCTCCGGCGGATTTGCACCGCTGGCCAAGGTTTCGCCGGACAAGAAGGTCGTGCTGGGACTCATCACCACGAAGTCTCCCAAGCTGGAGGACAAAGAGACTGTGATCGCACGTATTCATGAGGCAGCGAAGTACGTTCCGCTGGAGCGTCTGTGCCTGAGCCCGCAGTGCGGTTTTGCTTCCTGCGAGATCGGCAACAAGCTGACCGAGGAAGAGCAGTGGGCAAAGCTCAAGCTGGTGAAGGAAATTGCAGAGGAAGTCTGGGGCAAGTAAGCTAAGGAAATGCTCTAATCAGCGTTTCCCTAATGAAAGGAAGGACAATTTCGTCCTTCCTTTTTTCGTGTGCCCCTGCTATGCTGTAATTGCTCACTATTAGACAATTACCGTAAGTGCGGGAGGGGGCTGCGTCATGATCAATGAGAAGGATTTGGAGAAAGTAAGAGAGTATCTTGCCGGATCGGATAATGTTGTCTTTTTCGGCGGTGCCGGCGTATCCACAGACAGCGGCATCCCGGATTTTCGCAGCAAAGACGGCCTGTACAACCAGCATGATGTGCAGTTTGATCAGTATCCGCCGGAATATCTTCTGAGTGCAGATTGCCTGCATCATGACCCGGAGGTGTTCTATGAGTTCTACCGGCAGAAAATGGACACCCGGAGGATACAGCCAAACATTACGCACCGGGCGCTGGCGAAAATGGAGGCAGCCGGCAAGCTGCGTGCCATTGTCACACAGAACATCGACGGGCTGCACCAGAAGGCCGGCAGCCGGAATGTGCTGGAAATCCACGGCACCACAGAGCGGAATTACTGTGAGCACTGTCATAAGGCTTACCCGGCGGATTACATTTTTGAAAGCAGCGAGCGCATCCCGCGCTGCAGCTGCGGCGGCATGATCCGGCCGGATGTGACCTTGTACGGTGAGAGCCTGCCGGAGGAGACCGTGCGGAAATCCGTTGCGGCCATCAGCCGGGCAGACTGCCTCATTGTGGGCGGCACGTCATTATCGGTATATCCCGCCGCAAGCTATATCCGTTACTTTCAGGGCAGCCATCTGATCGTGATCAACAAAGAGCCCATCAATGTCAAGCTGAA
>CAVELT010000214.1:0-2955 GCA_963616545.1 Dysosmobacter segnis
GAATGAAAAACCCGGCCGCCGCGTCTTTCGCGCGGCGGCCGGGTTTTGTTATTTACAGCTGCAAACAGTGCAGGCTGCAGCGATGTGGTGCTAAACAGTTACGTGATTTGCTGATTTCTTCTGCAGGTTCTCCTGTGCCACAGAGAGCATCAGCTTGATGCGGTTCAGCTGGTTCACCTCGGAGGCACCGGCGTCGTAGTCCACGGCGATGATATTGGCATCCGGGTGACGGCGCTTCAGCTCCTTGATGACGCCCTTGCCCACGATGTGGTTCGGGAGACAGCCGAAGGGCTGGGTGCAGACAATGTTTTCTACCCCTTCTGTGAGGAGCTCCAGCATTTCCCCGGTCAGAAACCAGCCCTCACCGGTCTGGTTGCCCAGAGAAACATATTCCTTTGCCATCTCGGCCAGCTCCCGAATCTTGCCGGGGGCTGTGAAGCGCTTGGAGGCCAGGAATTCCTGGCGGGCGGTCTTCCGGAAGTGTTCCAGCAGCTTGATGGCGGCATTGCACAGAGTCTTGCCCTTCCAGCCGGCGCCCAGATTCTCATACTTGAAGTTCTGGTTGTAGAAGCAGTAGAGCAGGAAGTCCATGAGGTCCGGCATGACGGCCTCGGCGCCCTCATGCTCCAGCAGCTCCACGATCCGGTTGTTGGCCAGCGGGGAGAACTTCACGAGGATTTCGCCCACAATGCCCACCTTCGGCTTCTGCAGACCCTCCTGCAGGGGCAAATTGTCAAAGTCCCGGATGATGCCCCGGACGATTTCCGCGAACTCCTGCATCCGGGCCTGCTTCTTCTGTACCGCGGCAATGCAGACCTTCTTCCACTTTTCGTGGAGGGCGTCGGCAGAGCCGGGCACCAGCTCATAGGGCCGGGTCGCATAGAGCACCCGCATGAAGACATCGCCGTAGACCACCGCCTGCAGCGCCTTGGTGAGCAGCGGCAGACTGATGCTGAAGCCCGGGGTCTTCTCCATGCCGTTGGCATTGAGAGAGATCACAGGGATCTGCGGCATGCCTGCCTTCTCCAGGGCACGGCGGATGAAGCCGATGTAGTTGGAGGCACGGCAGCCGCCGCCGGTCTGGGACATGATGACTGCTGTATGGTCGAGGTCAAACTGGCCGGAGAGCAGAGCATCCATGATCTGTCCCACCACGATGATGGACGGGTAGCAGGCATCGTTGTTGACGTACTTGAGGCCGGTGTCGATGGCGGTGCGGTTCGCGTTCTCCAGCACCACGATGTTGTAGCCGTTGGCCCGGATGGCGGGCTCAATGAGCTCAAAGTGGATGGGAGACATCTGGGGACAGAGAATGGTATATTTCTCTGCCTTCATTTGCTTCGTGAAGAGCTTCCGCTCGTAGCTTGCCGGGCGCAGTGTCCGGGTATAATGCTTTTCCTCCCGCACCCGGATGGCTGCCAGCAGGGAGCGGATGCGGATCCGGGCGGCGCCCAGGTTGTTCACCTCATCGATCTTCAGCACCGTATAGATCTTGTCGGAGCCGGCCAGAATGTCTCTCGCCTGGTCTACGGTAACGGCATCGAGGCCGCAGCCGAAGGAGTTGAGCTGTACGAAGTCGAGATCCTCCCGCTGCTTCACAAATTCCGCTGCGCGATAGAGGCGGGTATGGTACATCCACTGGTCTGTGACAATGAGGGGCCGCTCGATCTGACCGAGATGCGAAACGGAATCCTCCGTCAGTACCGCGAAGTTATAGGAGGTGATGAGCTCCGGAATGCCGTGGTTGATCTCCGGGTCGCAGTGGTAGGGTCTGCCGGCCAGGACGATGCCCCGGTGACCGGTCTCCTGCATCCACCTCAGGGTCTCCTCGCCCTTCTTCTCCATGTCATGATGGGCCTTCTCCAGCTCCTCCCAGGCCGCATGGGCCGCCGCCCGGACCTCGGCCTCGGTAAAGTTCCATTTTTTGAACTGTTCGCCGATCTTCTCCAGGGTCAGCTCGCCCTCGGGCCGGACAGAGTCACTGAGACGGTCCGGATGCACGAAGATCTTCACCAGCTGGTCCGTGGCGATCTTCTCATTGGTGAAGGCCAGGAAGGGCTTCATGAAGAAAATGCTTTCGGATTCCAGAGACTCGACATTGTTCTTGATGTTCTCCGCATAGGAGGTCACCATGGGGCAGTTGTAGTGATTGCCGGCATCCGGGGTCTCGTTCCGCTCATAGGGAATACAGGGATAGAAGATGAACTTCTGTCCCTTCTTGATGAGCCATTCGATGTGGCCGTGGGCAATCTTTGCCGGATAGCATTCCGACTCCGAGGGAATGGACTCGATGCCCAGCTCGTAGAGCTTTCTGGTGGAGGCCGGTGAGAGCACGGTGCGGAAGCGGAGCTCCCGGAAGAAAACCGCCCAGAAGGGGTAGTTTTCGTACATGTTCAGCACGCGGGGAATGCCGACCTCACCGCGGGTCGCCAGCTCGGGAGCCAGTGCTTCGTAGTCGAACATCCGCTTCAGCTTGTAGGCGAAGAGGTTCGGGATGTCCTGCTTGGCCTTGGCCTTGCCGAGACCCCGTTCACAGCGGTTGCCGGAAATGAAGTTTCTGCCGGCACCGAACTGGTTGATGGTCAGAACGCAGTGATTGCTGCAGCCCTGGCAGCGGGTCATGCGGGTGCTGTACTTCAGGGAAATGATTTTGTCCAGCGGCAGCATGCTGCTCTCGGGCTTTCCTTCATTAAGATGTGACTCCGCCATATGATAGCGCTCCCGGGCAATGAGGGCGGCGCCGAAGGCACCCATGATGCCGGCGATATCCGGCCGCACCACATCCCGGTCCATCAGCAGCTCGAAGGCCCGCAGCACCGCATCATTATAGAAGGTGCCGCCCTGGACCACGATATGCTCGCCGAGCTCCTTTGCGTCCGTGACCTTGATGACCTTGAACAGGGCATTCTTGATGACGGAGTAGGCGAGGCCGGCGGAAATGTCGGCGACGCTGGC
>CAVELT010000215.1:0-2940 GCA_963616545.1 Dysosmobacter segnis
CTGGAGGATCTGGTCATGGCCGGTGTGCCGGTCTGCGGCTTCCATCGGGAGCAGGGAAATCTGGAGGCCCTCTTCCGGAGTCTCTCCGGGGAGGAAGCAGAAAGGAGGATTGCGGGCTATGAAGCAGAATCCGATTTATAGGAAGGAAACCATGCTGCAGAACCGGAGCTATATACTGCCGCTGCTGCTGACGGCCCTGAATGCCGTGTTCTCTATTCTGGTGGTGATCAACCTTTATTCACTTCAGGCCGGGGCGCGGCAGACGGGAGAAATTGCCTACGGCGATTTCCTGCGGATCTACAGTCTCATTGCGGGGCTCGAGTTTCTCCTGCTGCTTTTGCTGATGCCGGCGCTGACGGCCTCCTCCGTTACGGGAGAGCGGGAACGCCGGAGTCTGGAGCTGATTCTCAGCACCGGACTGACGCCCGCAGAGCTGATCCGGGGGAAGCTCACGGCGGCCCTCAGCCAGGTGCTGCTGCTTTTCGCCAGCACGGCCCCTTCTCTGGCCACGGTATACATTTACGGCGGTGTCGGCCTGCTGCAGCTCCTGGCGCTGATTGTATTTTATTTTGTAACGGCACTGTATCTGGCCGCCATCGGCATTGCCGTCTCGGCCTTCAGCCGCAGCACCTTCGGAGCGGCAACATTGTCCTATATTCTCACGATTCTCAGCGTGGCGCTCTTCATTTTCCTCTTCTACATGCGGGAGGAGCTGGGACTGGGGCTCTGGACCATGTGGATCTGCAGCCTGGTTTTCATGCTGCTCTGGACCACGCTGCTGCTCTACTTCAGTATCTGGCGGTTGAAATTGCCGCGCATTTGTGCTTAAATCTAACGTAATTGTGGACAAAGGGGGAGGACATATGAATTCCTGCATTATGATCGGCATTGCCGGCGGCTCCGGTTCCGGAAAATCCACCTTCACGAATCGGCTGAAGGAGGCCTTCGGGGACCAGGTCACGGTGATCTACCATGACAACTACTATAAATCCAATGACGGCATTCCCTTTGAGGTGCGTCAGAAGGAAAATTACGATCATCCGGCGGCCTTTGAGACGGATCTTCTCATTCGGCATCTGAAGGCCCTTCGCCGGGGAGAAAGCATTGAGTGCCCGATATATGATTATGCGGAGCACAACCGCACGGCGGAATCCGTTACCCTGAAGCCCTCCCGGATCATCATTGTAGAAGGTATTCTGGTGCTGGAAAATCCGGAGCTTCGGTCCCTCTTTGACATTAAGATCTACGTGGAGGCAGACGCGGACGAGCGCATCATCCGGCGGATCATCCGGGATGTGAAGGAGCGGGGCCGTCATGTGGAGGACATTTCCGAGCAGTATCTCACCACGGTGAAGCCCATGCACTATCTGTATGTGGAGCCGACCCGGCAGCAGGCAGACATCGTCATCAACAGCGGCATGAACGATGTGGCCTTTGATCTGATGAAGACGAAGATTCAGAGCCTTCTGGACAAAACGAAGACGGCGACAGCCTGAGGAAGGACAAAAGAGGAGAAAATTATGCTTTACAATTCAACCAGAGGTCAGGAAAACGGCATTACCGCATCCCAGGCGATCCTGCGGGGCATTGCGAAGGACGGAGGCCTGTTCGTACCGGAGACACTGCCGGTGCTGGACAAGAGCCTGACAGCGCTTTCCGCACTCAGCTACCAGGACCTGGCCTATGAGGTCATGAAGCTTTTCCTGACGGATTTCACGGAGGAGGAGCTGCGGGGCTGCATCATGGCGGCTTATGACGAGAAATTCGACACCAAAGACATTGCCCCCCTTCGCGAGGCGGACAATGCGTATTTCCTGGAGCTTTTCCACGGCAGAACCATCGCCTTCAAGGATATGGCGCTGTCCATTCTGCCCCACCTGATGGTGACCAGTGCCCGGAAGAATGCGGTGAAGGACAAAATCGTGATCCTGACTGCAACCTCCGGTGATACCGGAAAGGCAGCCATGGCCGGCTTCCAGGATGTGCCGGGCACGGAGATCATCGTCTTCTATCCGAAGGACGGCGTTTCCCGCTTCCAGGAGCTGCAGATGCGGACCCAGGCCGGAAACAACACCCACGTGGCAGCGATTCTCGGCAACTTCGATGATGCCCAGACCGGCGTGAAGCAGATCTTCGCCGATCAGGCCTTCGCCGCAGAGCTGAAGGAGAAGGGCATCATCCTGTCCTCCGCAAACTCCATCAATATCGGCCGTCTCGTGCCCCAGGTGGTATACTATGTGTATGCCTACTGTCAGCTTCTGAAGACCGGCAAGCTCGCCGAGGGTGAGAAGATCAATGTCTGCGTGCCCACCGGCAACTTCGGCAACATTCTGGCGGCATATTTTGCAAAGCACATGGGTGTTCCCATTGCGAAGCTCCTCTGCGCCTCCAACGAGAACCGCGTGCTGACGGATTTCTTCGCCGACGGCGTCTATGACCGGAACCGCGAATTTATCCTCACCAGCTCGCCTTCCATGGACATTCTGGTGTCCTCCAACCTGGAGCGGCTTCTGTACCTTTCCGCCGGAAGAGATGCGGATAAGACGGCAGAGCTGATGCAGTCTCTGTCCGAGAAGGGCAGCTATGCCGTGACCGAGGAAATGCGGGCCTTCACCGCAGACTTTGCCGGCGGCAGCGCAGCAGAGGCAGAGGTTTTTGAGACCATCCGGAAAATGCAGGCGGAGACCGGCTATGTCATCGATCCCCATACGGCAGTGGCGAAGGCTGTTTACGATCAGTACAGAGAGAAGAGCGGCGACGGCACAAAGACCGTCATCGCTTCCACGGCAAGCCCCTTCAAGTTTGCCCCGGCGGTGATGAAGGCCCTCGGCAGAGATGCAGAGAAGGATGTCTTCGCGCTTATCGATGAGCTGTCCGAGATTGCCGGTGTACCGGAGCCGAAGGCGGTTTCCGAGGTGCGCAGCGCCGAGATCCGTCACA
>CAVELT010000216.1:0-2914 GCA_963616545.1 Dysosmobacter segnis
GGAATCTCCAGCACCTCCTTCGGCAGAATCTGTCCGAAGGCCGTCACCACAATGGCATCCGGCTGCAGCGCCTTCAGCTCAGCAATGGCCGCTTCATCCTTCCGCAGCCGCTGAGGTGTTCTGACGGGGATGCCGAGCTGCTCTGCCGCTATGCGCACATCCGACTTCTGCAGCTCACCGTGGCGTCCCTTCGGCCGATCCGGCTGTGTCATCACGAGACAGATCTCATGGCCTGCCTGCACCAGGGCCTGCAAAGTGGCCACCGCAAAATCCGGTGTGCCCATAAACACGATCTTCATTCTGCACCTCCCCGTCTGCTGCTCTTACGCCTCGTACTCGTCCTCGTATTCCTCTTCCTCCAGGGGCTCGTAATTCACATCGTTGAGCTCCCCCTCTACCTTTGTGGTATACAATATACCGTGCAGATGGTCATTCTCATGCGCCATGGCGCGGGCCAGCAGCCCCTCTGCATCAAAGGAATAGGGCTTCAGGTTGATGTCCTGTGCCTCCACATGAACCCGCATGGCCCGCGTCACCACGCCCTCCTTGCCGGGAACGGACAGACAGCCCTCATCACCGGTCTGCAGCTCTGTACCGATGGGTGTCACCGTGGGGTTGATGCAGACATAGCGTTTGCCGTCTCCGATGTCCACCACAAAAATCCGCTTCAGGATACCTACCTGAGGGGCAGCCAGGCCCACGCCATTGGACTGGTACATGGTCTCAAACATATCGGCCGCCAGCTCTCTGGTCCGGTCTGTCATGGTCTTCACATCCTTGCATTCCTTCTCCAGGATGGGATCTCCGATGGTTCTGATGGTTCTCAATGCCATTATAATTTCTCCTTCTGTGTCATAACTGCTGGGCAATCACTGCAGATCATAATTCAGCAGCACCAGTCCCCGGCGATCCAGCGCCCGGCACAATTCCTGATACTGCTCCCGCAATCGAATGATTATATCATGGTCGGGATGTTTTATATAGACAATTTTCCGATAGATATCCTTAATCCGATAGATACCGGCGTTCAGGGGCCCGATCAGCTCCGCCTCCTGCCGGGCCGCATGGGGCTGCAGCCGCTGTACCGACTGCTCCGCCACATAGCTCAGAAAATTCTCGTCACCCGATGCCAGCTGAATCGTCAGAAGATGCTCCTCCGGCGGGTATCCCAGCATCCGGCGATACAGCATTTCCCTCTGATAAAAGTCCTCATAATCCTGCCGGCAGGCCAGCAGAACGGCATAATGCTCCGGCTGATAGGTCTGGATCACCACATGCCCCGGCCGGCTGTCCCGGCCGGCTCTGCCCGCTGCCTGGGTGATCAGCTGAAAGGTTCGCTCCTGCGCATGAAAATCCGGCGCAGACAGCGACAGATCCGCCGCGATGAGCCCCACCACCGTGACCTTCGGAAAATCGTGTCCCTTCACAATCATCTGGGTGCCGATGAGAATATCCGCCTTCTCCTCCCGGAATGCCTTGAGTATCGCCTCATGACCGCCCTTTCGCTTCGTGGTATCCGCATCCATACGGAGCACGCGGGCTTCGGGAAACATCTCCTTCGTGACCGTTTCCAGCTTTTCCGTGCCGAAGCCGAAGGGCGCCAGATACGGGCTGCCGCATTTCGGGCACTTCTTCATCAGCGGCTCCTGATAGCCGCAGTAATGGCAGCGCAGCCGTCCGTCCCGATGCAGTGTCAGCGAGACGTCACAGTGCGGGCATTTTACGGCCTCTCCGCAGCTGCGGCAGCTGACAAAGCTGGAATAGCCCCGCCGGTTCATGAACAGCATGATCTGTTCCCCCCGGCCGAGGGCCTCCTCCATATGCTGCCGAAGCACTGCAGAAAACACGGAGCGGTTGCCCCGCAGCAGCTCCTCCCGCAGGTCTGCAATCTCCGTCTCGGACACATGACTGCCGGGATGGGCCCGCTTTGTGAGGCGCAGCAGCGTTACCCTGCCCTTCAAGGCTTCGGTATAAATATTGAGGGACGGGGTAGCCGAGCCGTAGAGCACCGGACAATGCGCCAGCAGTGCCCGCTGCCGTGCCACCTCCCGGGTTTCGTAGCGAGGCGCCGTTTCGGATTTGTAGGCGCCCTCATGCTCCTCATCCATGATAATGATTCCCAGTTTCTTAAAGGGAGCAAATATCGCCGAACGAGGTCCCACCAGAATATCCACCTCGCCCTTCGCGCAGCGAAGATACTGCTCATAGCGCTCACCGAGACTCATGCGGGAATGCATCACCGCCACTCTGCCCCGAAAGCGGGCAGAAACCCGCAGCACCGTCTGATAGGTCAGGGAAATTTCCGGAATCAGCAGAATCACCTGCCGCTCCCGCTGCACTACCTCTTCTATAATGCGAAGATAGACCTCGGTCTTGCCGGAGCCGGTAATCCCGAAAAGCAGGTAGCGGGGCGGCGCCTCAGCTGCCTTTTCCCCGGTACAGGCCTGTACGCCGGAGATGACCTGCTCCGCCGCTGCCTGCTGCTCTTCATTCAATGCATGTCCGCTGTCCTGCGCCTGATATGCCGCCAGCGGGTCGATGCGCCGGGCATTTCGCCGCACACTGCGCTTCACCGGCAGGACGGTTTTCAGACACTGGTTCAGAGTGGTGCCGTACTCCCGGGACATCCATACCGCCAGCTGCATCAACTGATCGTTGACAGAAATCGCCTGTTCATCCTTCTCCAGAATGTCTTTGATCCGCTCCGGCGCATAATCCGCCTGCTCCGTGAGCTGCAGAATATAGCCGCTCCGGGGAGCCCTGGCCGTGCCGAAGGGTACCTTCACCTTGTCGCCCGCCTGCAGATGCAGCCCCTCCGGAACGCGGTAGGTATAGGCATGGTCCAGTGCCTCATTGGTGATATCGATTATGACTCTTGCGTACAAGCTGCCTCCTGCTGCCGGAACCGCTCCAC
>CAVELT010000217.1:0-2904 GCA_963616545.1 Dysosmobacter segnis
GGATGGTTCTGCAGTGATAAGAGCTGCCGGTTCGCCCTCTGGAAAGAAAACCGGTTCTTCCAGAAGCTGGGGAAGCAGATGACGGAAGACCTGGCAAAGAAACTGCTGAATAAGGGAAAAGTGCGCCTGACTCACTGCTATTCCCAGAAATCAGGACGCTATTATGATACAACGCTTTGTCTGAAGACCGGCGAGGACGGAGCAGCAAGCTTTAAGCTGGAGTTTGGAGGTGAAAAATGAAGTATAAGCTTACCAAGGCCGAACAGGAAACGACCATCAATTTTGATAATGAGCTGGATACCGCCAGCATTTACACCCACGACAGCCGTCTGATCCGAAAACTCCGGGAACTGCAGAAACAGTCTCCGGAGCATTTTATTTTACAGCAGGAGGCGCATGGCTCTGTCACCTATACAATTCCGAAACGGTGTATCGGAATCCGACCGCTGTACAGCGAGAGCCGCAGGGAACAGCAGAGACAGGACGCCAGGGAGAAGGGGCTGCCATTTATGGAGAAGGGAGATGGAGCGCATGGCAAGAATTGAAAAATGGGATGAGGTTCATGGAAATCAGGAGCCGAGTGAAAAAATGCAGGCATTCCTGGAGAGTGCTACCGATCAATATGCGATTTTGCAGCTTCGCCGCAGCGAGGATACGGTATATGAACGGTTTTCGTCTATGCGGGAATTGGAGCGTATGGGGCTGGAACCGAACATTGACCACTATGAGGTGGTCTATACGGCTCCGCTTCGCCCTTACAAAGATCAGAATACCATGCTGGAGGAGCTGTATGAGAAATTCAATGTATCCCGACCCGAGGATTTTACCGGTCATAGTCTTTCTGTATCTGACATCGTGGCTCTGCGTGAGAATGGTGCGGTAAGCTGTCATTACGTGGATTCCGTCGGATTCAAGGAGCTTCCGGGCTTCCTGAAACCGGAGAACTATCTGAAAAATGCAGAGATGGCGATAGAGGATGATTACGGAATGCTGGACGGTTTTGTGAATAATGAAAAGAAGGAAAAACCGGCGGAAAAGCAATCTGTGCTGGAACAGCTGAAGGAAAAGCAGGAGGCATTGCCGCCTGCACCGCCTCGCAAATGCTGCGAAGAAAAGGAGTTGTGAATGATTTTTACGGATGACGAGTGGATGCTCATGATGATCTACAGCCCCGGCACCAGAATGGGGCTGATAGAAGAACTGGAAACCATGCAGAAAAGTCTGACCGGCAGAGACCGGAACCTGCGGAAATGGACGGCTTCCCTCTTAGAGAAGCTGTCCTGGATGACGGATGCAGAGTTTGACACACTGGATCTGTATCCGGATGCATGACAAATTTGAGAAAAATGGAAGGAGGACAAGCTATGATGACGAAAACTGCCTATTATGCCAAGATGGCAGAAGAGGCCGCTGCGCAGGTAACCGGAAGCAGGGAACAGTGGACAGCATTCTTAACCACGGCGGCAAGGCTTTATAAATATCCGTTTTCGGAGCAGCTGATGATCTTTAAGCAGCGGCCGGACGCAACAGCCTGTGCGGAGTACGATCTCTGGAACGACCGCATGAACCGCTATGTAAAGCGCGGATCCAAGGGCATTGCTCTTCTGGATATGCGCGGCGAGAAGCCGAGGCTTCGCTATGTCTTTGATGTGGCAGACACCGGAGAGCGGAAAAATTCCCGTCCGGTACAGCTCTGGAAGATGAAGGCAGAGCATGAGGAACCGATCATTCAGGCACTGGATGAGGCCTTCGGCGTTTCTTCCGGTGCCGGTTCCCTGGAGAATCATGTGATGGAGGCGGCTGAGAGACTGGCAGAGAATTACTGGGAGACGCATAAGCGACAGATCGGCGACATCGTTGAGGATTCGTATCTGGAAGGTTATGATGAACTCAACATCGAAGTTTCCTTTAAGAGAGCTGCTTCGACAAGCATCGCCTATTCGGTATTCAGCAGAACGATGGGAAATGCCGATGATTATTTTGACCATGAGGACTTCCTGGACATTTTTGATTTTAATACGCAGGCTGCCGCCAATGTACTGGGAACGGCCGTCAGTGAAATGTCCAGCCAGATCTTCCGTGAGATTGAGCGGACGATCCGAACCTATGAAAAGACCAGACAGGCAGAAAGGAGCCAGAACAATGATGGAAATGACTTACACGAAGAACGGAGATTACCTGATCCCGAACATTCAGATGGAACTGCAGGAGGAGAAGCCGCTCGGGAAGTACGGCAGGATGAGAAGAGCATATCTGCAGGAGAACAACACGCTGCTGTACAATCACCTGATCCTGACCGAGAAGCTGTTCCCGCACCTGTGGGAGATTCAGGAGACAGCGACCGCAAGGATGGAGCAGATGATGACAGAGCTTCTGAAGGCGAACCCGGCACCGGACAAGAAGAGGGACGCACTTGGCTGGACACAGCATATGAACATGCTGAAAGCGCAGGTAGAGGAAGTGATTCTCGCGGAGCTTATCAACAGTTAAGTCTTCAGGATCTTTTTGAGACCGAAGAGGAACAGATCAGAAAAATCGACAAGGCGGCAGAAATGCCTAGGAAAGAAGCGGAGAGCGAAAAGCCCTCCGCTTTTGTCATCTCGGAGCAGGATATTTCCAAGATGCTGCGCGGCGGTTCCGGCTTTGAAAACGGCAAGACACGTATTTATGCATTCTACCAGCAACAGGGAGAAGTCAAGGCAAGAGTGGACTTCCTGAAAGCAGAGTACGGAATCGGTGGTCATAGCTTTACCTTCGATGACGGTACGCATGGCTTCGTCGATCATAGCGCAAAGGGAATGGTGCTTAGAAGCTATGACCATGGCCGGGAGGTGCGTTTAAGCTGGGCGGAGGTGGATAAACGTCTGGATCAGTTGATTGCAGGTGGACAATATCTCTCCACGA
>CAVELT010000218.1:0-2886 GCA_963616545.1 Dysosmobacter segnis
TATTCCGAGGCAGAGCTGCGCCGCCGCATGGTGGCCCCGCCCGACTGCCGGGATCTGAATGAATATCTGGCGGTTTTTGACTACCCCCTCACTCTCATCCAGACCGAGGAGGCCATCGAATACGCGGTTTATGCCTTCCTGAAGGAGCTGGCAGACCAGGGCCTCACCGCCGCGGAGCCCCGCTTCGCACCGCTCCAGCTGACCCGGGGCGGCCTCACGCAGCAGCAGGCACTGGAGGCTGCCCTCCGGGGGCGTGCGCGTTTCCTGTCTTCTCAGGATAATGTCAGCGGACTCCGGGCTGC
This sequence comes from Dysosmobacter segnis, assembly GCA_963616545.1. GTDB lineage: Bacteria > Bacillota > Clostridia > Lachnospirales > Lachnospiraceae > Oribacterium. Next base: position 303 of record CAVELT010000218.1, read on the forward strand.
CTTCATCCTCTGCGCCATGCGGGGCGCCGGGGAAGCGAATGAAAAGGCCAATTTCGAGACCATCGAGCTCGCCAAGGCCTATCTCGGCAAGGGCGTCTGCGCCGCGGATCTGGCCGGTGCCGAGGCCCTCTTCCCCACCGAGGACTACCAGTCTCTCTTTGCCCGGGCAGCGGTACTCGGCGTGCCCTATACCATCCATGCCGGTGAGGCCGCCGGACCGGACAGCATCCGGGCCGCCCTCTCCTTCGGCGCCCGACGCATCGGCCACGGCGTCCGCTGCCTGGAGGATCCTGCATTGGTGCAGGAGCTGGCCGAAACACAGATCCCGCTGGAGCTCTGCCCCACCAGCAATCTCCATACCCGGATCTTCGAAAAAATGGAGGATTTCCCCATCCGCACGCTTCTCAAGTCCGGTGTCTGCATCACCATCAACACCGACAATATGACGGTGTCCGATACCACGCTGGCACAGGAATACGCCCGCATCACCGAGGCCCTCGGGCTTACGGAGGCGGAGCTTTCCGTGCTGGAGAAAAATGCCGAAGCGGCACAATTTGATCACTGAAAAAATCCCGAGGCCCATCGCCCCGGGATTTTTAAATCGCCCTTGATTTCGCTTCCGTCGGCAGCCTCAGCGCCGCCGACATTGCCCTCCTGTTTCTAAACCTCTGTCTTTGTCAGCAGATTTCCTTCTTCATCAAACACCAGCTCCGCCGGGGCATCCACTGCCGTGACGCCGGGATACCTTCCGGCCAGCACATCCTCATAATAGGCCTCGGACAGCATGATCTCCCCGATATGCAGCGAATTGGGAATCCGAACCACCCGGGCCTTCTCCATCTCGATCTCGTTGCAGGTGCGGATACATATCTGCATGGCCTCCTTGTCATTGGCCACCACGCAGGGAATCCGGGCCGATGCCAGTACCGTGCTGGTGATGCAGTTGGGATACATTTTCTCGATATCCATCTCATCGAAGATCTTTGCCGTGATGACGCTGGCCAGGCCGGTGCCCAGCGCATTGCCGTGAGAGGCCTCGGACAGGTTCAGGAAGGCTGTCCGCTGCACCTTGATGCCGCCGCTGGCATAGGGCGTGGAGAAGGTGCCGGTGATATTGGGATCCACGCCGGTGCCGGAATAGTTCTTGCCGATCTCGTCCACCACCAGCACATCGCATTCCTTCACCAGAAGAGAAGGCATATTCTGAAAGGCCAGCTGCAGCAGCTCCGGCTCTCTCGTCAGAATGTTCTCCGGCAGAATGGCCTCCAGCTTCATGGTCTCGTCGTAAGCATTTTCCAGGCAGGGAATGGCGAACAGGATCTTGCCGGACGCGATCACCACCTCCGCCATGGTGGGGATGTTCTCCGCAATGTGGTTCATGCCGTCAGAATGCACGAGGGAGGCGCCCTTCTGCTTGCCGAGGCCCACGGTCATCATCTTGCAGGGGCCGGACTCCACTCTGCCGCGGAAGGCGTTGTGGGGCTTCAGACGGCAGGAAACGATGACGCCGTCCGACTCAAAGGCATTTTTATCCATATATACGGTCTTGCCGCGGGAGGAGACGCCCAGCTCCACCACCTCCATGGAGGACTTGATGGGGCAGCCCATGCTTTCCGGGGTAATGTTGTAGCTCTCCAGTATCTCAAGCTGTCCCTCGGCTGTGGCGCCGCCGTGACTTCCCATAGCCGGCACAATAAAGGGCTCTGCTCCCTGCTTCTTCACAAAGTCCACGATGGCCTTCGTGATCACATCCACATTTCGAATGCCGCGGCTTCCCGCCGTGATGGCGATATGCATGCCGGGCCGGATCTTCGAGGCAAAGGCCTCCTGAGAAAGCTCCCGCTCCACCACGCCGGGGATCTCCTCTGCCGTAATGCGATCTGCCGGGAAAACCTGTCTTGCATGAAACATAGCGGGAATCGGAATATCCCGCAGAAGCTCCGAAACCTTGCCGCCCTTTGTCACCTTCATCTGTTTACCTCCTGAATGCAGAGGTCGCTTTGCCATATCCGCAGACTGCGCGCCGGACCCGAATGATATTGTTATGCTTTTCATTCTAACGGGAAAATGCAGCCGCTGCAAGCCGGGGAACGGACAGGAAAATTAATAGCGTCATAAGGAGATTTTCCGGAACAAAAAAGCGGAAGCCTTGTATTTCCAAGGTTTCCGCAATGCTGAGGCACGTGGGAATCGAACCCGCGACAACTTGATTAAAAGTCAAGTGCTCTACCGACTGAGCTAGTGCCTCATGATGTAATGAATTGTCTCTCAGCAGGGCCAGTTGGATTCGAACCAACGAATGCAGGCGTCAAAGGCCTGTGCCTTACCGCTTGGCGATGGCCCTAAAGCATTCTGCCCGCCGGCATAAAGAAAAGGGTGGGTACTGGGGCTCGAACCCAGGATCTCCAGAACCACAATCTGGCGCGATAACCAGCTACGCTATACCCACCACAGCTATTTCATATGTTGATGCTAACGGATTGCTCCGCACTTCGCACTCTCGCAATCCTAAAACATCAAAATGAGCCAGAAGGGATTCGAACCCCCGACCCACGGCTTAGAAGGCCGTTGCTCTATCCAGCTG
>CAVELT010000219.1:0-2866 GCA_963616545.1 Dysosmobacter segnis
GGACTTAAAATCAACGATTTTTATGCCTTTTACAATTCCTTGAAAGACTGGTACATTCATATCAGCGAAAGGGAGATGCCCGATGGATACTGCGGGCAGTACTCCGTGGAATAGAACATACAGGAGGTAGCACATGAAAATCGAGAAGAGTGCGATGGCCGGCACGCTGGAATCCAGCGATGCACAGGTCACCGTCGAGCCGGCAGAGGGTCTGGAGCTGAGCATTCAGAGCAGCGTTCTCAATCAGTACGGCCGTCAGATCAAGGCCACCGTGCTGGAGACACTGGAGCGGCTCAGTGTCACAAATGCAAGGGTAACCGTAGTGGACAAGGGCGCACTGGACTGCACACTGAAGGCACGCGTAGAGTGCGCGGTGTTTCGCAGCTGTGACGCGTCGGAATCTGATATTCCTTGGGGAGGTGCTGTGAAATGAGTAAGGAAATTCGTCGTCCGAAGCCGGACAAGAAGCGTCTGCGCCGTACTATGATGTTTATGAATGCGCAGAAGCCGGGACTGATTAAGGATGCCTATATCTACGGCACCGACAGCATTATCCTGGATCTGGAGGATGCGGTTGCCGAGAACCAGAAGGATGCGGCGCGCTTCAGCCTCTATCATGCGCTGAAGAGCATTGATTACGGGGATACCGAGGTCATCGTCCGGATCAACGGTCTGGACACGCCGCACTGGCAGGAGGATATCCGTGTCTGCGTCGCCGGCGGTGCCGACGGCATCCGGATTGCAAAGTGCGAGAATGCCGAGATGGTCCGCACGGTGGATGCCGCAGTGACTGCAGCCGAGAAGGAATTCGGCGTGGAGGAGGGCCGTACGCTTCTGATGGCGGCACTCGAGAGCCCGCTGGGCATCATGAATGCCTATGAGATCGTGACGGCCAGCCCGCGGATGTTCGGCTGTGCCATCTCCGGCGGTGACTTCCGTAAGAGCATGCATGTGCAGATCCAGCGCGACGGTGTGGAGATGATCGTGGCCCGCGGCCAGATGCTGCTGGCTGCCCGTGCCGCAGGCGTGCAGTGCTTCGATACGATGTTCCCGAACATCGACGACATGGAGGGCTTCAAGGCCGAGGTCATTCAGAACCACAAGATGGGCTTTGACGGCAAGAGCATCGTCAATCCGAAGCAGATTGCATTTGTACACGAGACCTTTGCACCGACCGAAAAGGAAATCGCCTATGCAGAGAAGCTGGTACGCGGCTGTCAGGCACAGGCAGATGCCGGAATCGGTGTTTATACGGTAGACGGCAAGATGGTGGATATTCCGTTCTTTGAAGACGCAAAGCGCATCATCGCGCTGGCCAAGGCCTGCGGCGTCTACCACGGCGAGCTGTAAGAAAGGAGAAACGAAGCATGATCAACGCAGTTGGCAGAGACATTCCGGACTACCTGCTCGTCAATGGCAGAGAAGTCTATCAGGGTAAGAATTATAAGGATGGTCAGACCGTGAAGAAGGCGAGTCCGACCACCGTTCGTCACGAGAAGCCGGAGGAGGATAAGCTGTGCGCATCCATCCGGGAGGCCTGTGAGAAGTGCGGCGCCCATGACGGCATGACCTTCTCCTTCCATACAGAGTTCCGTGACGGTGACTATGTTGCCAGCATGGTGGCGAAGGTGCTGGTGGAGGAGATGGGCCTCAAGGATCTCCATGTGGCCGCCACCTCCCTCGGCTCTGCACAGGATATCTTTGCGGATTATATGGAGAAGGGCATCATCGTAGAGGCCCAGACCTCCGGTGTCCGCGGCCGTATCGGGGAGGTGATTTCCGCCGGCAAGATGGAGAAGCCGGTCATCATCCGGAGCCACGGCGGACGTCCGCGCGCCGTTGAAGCCGGTGAGGTGCACATTGACATCGCCTTCCTTGCGGCAGCGACGTCGGACTGCTGCGGCAACGCAAAGGGCCAGGGCGGCAAGAACAACTGCGGCAGCATGGGCTTCGCAAGCCACGATGCCCGCTTCGCCGATCATACGGTCATCATCACCGATACCCTGGTTCCGTTCCCGAACCTTCCGTCCTCCATCAGCTGCATCGATGTGGATGCGGTGTGCGTGGTGGATGCCATCGGTGATCCGAAGAAGATCGCGACGAAGGAAGCCCGCATGACCGACAACCCGCGGGAGCTGATGATGGCGGAGAATGTGGCCAATGTCATCGCCGCAACGCCGTACTTTAAGGACGGCTTCTCCTTCCAGACCGGTGTCGGCGGACCTTCTCTGGCCGTGAACCGCTTCCTCGAGGAGCATATGAAGAAGGCCGGCATCAAGATGAGCTTCGCCCTGGGCGGTACCTCCAGCGCCATCTGTGCACTGCAGGACAAGGGCCTGGTGGACTATATCCTCGATACTCAGGATTTCGATCAGGGTGCGGCAGCGCATCTCTTCTCGAATCCTCATCATATCGAGATCGATTTAAGTGAGTATGCCAATGCAGGCAACAAGGGTGCCTATGTCAACAAGCTTGACTACGTCGTCCTGTCCGCACTGGAAATTGATACCAAGTTTAACGTGAACGTCATCACCGGCTCCGACGGAGTTCTCCGCGGTGCGCCGGGCGGACACCCGGATACCGCTGCAGGCTCGAAGTGCTGCATCATCGTGACGCCGCTGACCCGCGGCCGCATGGCGACCGTCTGCAAGGATGTGGTGACGGTGACGACACCGGGTGACTGCGTCGATGTACTGGTGACGGACTACGGCATCGCCGTGAATCCGGCGCGCCAGGACATCATCGATTGCCTCGATAAGGCCGGCATCAAGCACGTCACCATCGAGTCCCTGCAGGAGAAGGCCTATGAGCTGGTCGGCGAGCCGGATCCGCTGGAGTGGGAGGACAAGGTCGTGGCCCTGGTGGA
>CAVELT010000220.1:0-2838 GCA_963616545.1 Dysosmobacter segnis
GCTTTGCTGGCGCAAAGCCTTTGATACGCTCGCCGCTAAGGCATCATGCGGGCGCCCCGCCAGCCAAGCTGTCGCTGAGCCCGCATGATTGTCGCAAGTTTAACATGTACTTTTCAAATGTACAAGCCCCGCGTTTTGAAGTATAATATTGAGGACTATGTATATAGGAGGATACCCATGCAGACGATTCTGGTTTGTGATGACGATAAACAGATTGTGGAGGCCATCTCCATTTACCTGACCGGCGAGGGCTTTCAGGTCCTGAAGGCCTATGACGGTTATGACGCGCTGGACATCATGGAGAAGGAGACCGTGGATCTTCTTATTATAGATGTGATGATGCCGGGACTGGACGGCATCCGCACCACCCTGAAGATCCGCGAGAAAAGCTCCGTACCCATCATTATCCTCTCCGCAAAGAGCGAGGACAACGACAAGATCCTGGGGCTCAACATCGGCGCCGATGACTACCTGACAAAGCCCTTCAATCCGCTGGAGCTCGTGGCCCGGGTGAAGTCCCAGCTGCGCCGCTATACCCAGCTCGGCAAGATGGGCGAAGGTGCGCCGGTCAGCGACAACATCTACCGGAACGGCGGCCTCATGATGAACGACGACACCAAGGAGGTAACCGTAGACGGAGAACCGGTGAAGCTGACCCCCATTGAATACAATATCCTTCTTCTGCTGGTGAAGAATGCCGGCAAGGTCTTCTCCATTGACGAAATCTACACCTCCATCTGGAACGAGGAGGCCATCGGCGCCGACAACACGGTGGCGGTACACATCCGTCACATCCGGGAAAAAATCGAGATCAATCCCCGGGAGCCCCGCTATCTCAAGGTGGTCTGGGGTGTGGGCTACAAGATCGAAAAGCAGAGCAGTGAGGACAAGGCATGAAAAAAATCCTCACCGCAGCGGTGAATCTCTGTGCCCTGGTGCTGGTCACCGTGAGCCTCTTTATTCTCTCTCGGAATGCTTCGGGGGGTAATGTCTTCGCATGCCTGAGCCAGCCGGATTTTATTGACTCCCAGAGCTATGAGGGACTGGTCAGCGAGGCCGTCACGGACATCTTCGAATACATTGACCTGCGGGACGTTTTTGAGACCAACGGAAAGCTCGATCTCAACAAGGTGATCGCCAAGGCAGAGGTCAGCGGCACCACCGTGTCCTACAGTCTCGATACCCTGATCCGCTATGCCCGCTCCATGGGTTACTATTTAAATGAAAAGAACGAGGTGGTCAGCGGCGGCAATGCCAGCGTGAGCGATGCGGAGGATGTGCTGTATTCCTCCATCCGGGTCACCTACCGGGCCTATATGCCGGACTACAAGCCCGCCAGCCCCACCGACGGCATGACCACCGTCGGAAAGCTGTCCTATGAGATGCTTGGTTATCTGGCCAAGTACTACAGCGCCCGCAGTCAGTTTTTTGACCAGCCCGGCAATCTGAAATTCACCGTTTCCTATTCTGACGGCACGGAGGAAAGCATCTATACCAATGCCGCCGATCTGGACCGCGACGCGATTCTTTCCCTCGGCAGCTTCCTGGCCACGGATTCCGAGACCCTGGAGATCCGCTCCAACCTGCATACGCCGCCCTCGAATCTGGTGCCCCTGCTGACGGCCCACGATCCCTACGATGAGGGCAGCTATTCTCTGGCCATCGGCATCGATACCGGCTTCCCGGCCAGGGACAGCTTCTCCGCTGCCTCTGCCAACTACCGGGCCCGCCGGCAGAATGTGGTGGTGGCGCTGTGCCTGCTGGGTCTCGGCGTTCTGCTCTTCGGCCTCAGCTTCTCGGCACTGCTGGCACTGTGTACCGCAGCCGGTGTCCGGCCCCATCCCGTTGACCGTCTGCCGGCGGAGCTTCTGGCACTGCTCTTCCTGCTCTGGCTCAAGGGTGCCGACGCCCTGTCCGCAGCCCTGCTGGGCGCCGCGTCGGAGATCATCGGCGTCATCGATGCCTTTGCCTTCTGGGAGGGCATCCTGGCTTTTCTTCTCAAGTATCTGCTCTTCCTGCCCCTCTGCCTCTCTCTGGCGAGGAGCTATCGGAATGACAGCCTGTGGGAAAAGTCTCTCTGCTGCCGCCTGCTGACGGCCCTGAAGCGCTATCTCGAGGCTGCCGCACTGACTCTGCCGCGACTCTACAGCACGCTTCTGTTCCTGCTGCCCAATGCCGTCGGTCTCCTGCTGATCGTAATACTCTATATCCGCTTCTTCCGGCTGCAGAGCCTCGTGTCCTTCCTGACCGCCACGCTCCTGCTGTCCATCCTGATCTGCATTGACTGCTACAGCTACCGCATCGCAGCAGGACTGCAGCAGGCCGTGAACGAGCAGGTGAAGTCGGAACGGCTGAAGGCGGACCTCATCACCAATGTCTCCCATGATCTGAAGACCCCGCTGACCTCCATCATCAATTATGTGGACCTCATGAAGCGGGAGGAGATCACGAACCCGAAGCTGCAGCAGTATCTGGAGGTGCTGGACCAGAAATCCAACCGTCTCAAGACCCTGACGGAGGATCTGGTGGAGGCCAGCAAGGCCAGCTCCGGCAATGTGAACATTGAATTCATGCAGCTGGACTACAGCGAGATGGTACAGCAGGCCCTGGGCGAGTTCGAGGACAAGCTTCAGGCCGCCAAGCTGGAGATCATTCCCAGCTTTCCGGAAGCACCGGCCTTCATTCTGGCCGACGGCCGCCGGCTCTGGCGAGTGATCGAAAATCTCCTGAACAACTGCTGCAAGTATGCGCTTCGCGGCAGCCGGGTCTATGTGGAGGTCACCGAGACGGAGGATACTGTCAGCTGCACCATCAAAAATATCTCCGCCTCACCGCTGA
>CAVELT010000221.1:0-2824 GCA_963616545.1 Dysosmobacter segnis
GATCTCCCCCTTATTTTTTCTTTACGCCTTTCTGATCTTCTCTGCAATGGCTTCTGCGAAGCCGGAAGTGGATGCCGTGCCGCCGAGATCCGGAGTCACATAGCCCTCCTCCATGGTCTTCAGCACGCCGTTCTGCATCAGATCTGCCACATTCTGCAGCTTCTCATCCTGGTAACGGTCTGCCAGCCACTCGAACATCATGACAGCGGAAAGCATGATGCCGACCGGATTGGCAATGTTTCTGCCTGCGATATCCGGTGCAGAGCCGTGCGCGGCCTGTGCCATACACTGATGATCATTGGTATTGATGGCCGGTCCGAGGCCCAGACTTCCGGTCAGCTCTCCGGCAAGGTCGGAGAGAATGTCGCCGAAAAGGTTGGTGGTGATGATGACATCGAAGTCCTTGAGACGCCGTACCATATGCGCCGTCATGGCATCGATATGATAGTCATCGATCTGTACCTCCGGATAGTACTTTGCACCGATCTCCTTGATGGTGGAACGGAACAGCTCTCCCGGCAGCTTGATGACATTGGCCTTATGCACGATGGTCAGCTTCTTCCGGCGCTTCATGGCCTGCTTGAAGGCCTCATGGGCCAGACGCTCTGTTGCCTGTCTGGTGCAGACATTGATGGACATGGCCATGTCCGGATTCGGCATGAACTCACCGAGACCGCGGTACATGTTCCGGTCCGGAAGAGAGCCTTCACTGTTCTCACGGAAGACGATAACGTCTGCCTCTCCCACTCTGCTCTTCACACCCGGATAGGAACGTGCCGGACGCATGTTGGAATAGAGATCAAAGTAATGTCTCATGGTGCCGCTGGGATTGGTCTTCCGGAAATGCTCCTCCGGATAAGCCGCAGAATCATGCGGTGCGAAGATCCAGCCATGTACGGTCTTCAGTCCCTCCTTGGTGATCTCCGGCACAGGATCGCCGTACTTTTCAATGCCCTCCCAGCCCATGGGATATACCGGGAACTCTGCCTCTACGCCGGCCTTCTTCACAGCCTCCTTCATGATCACCTCAGTCGCCTTGGTGATCTCCGGTCCGATACCGTCTCCGTAAAGTAATCCGATCTTGTAAACCATAATCATTTCTCCTTTCCTTCCGCCCTCAGCGGACTCATCTTTGATGGCTCCACTTTATCGCATCAGGAGAATTTGCGGAAATGCTTGCTTTGGCATCGAAGGGATAAGCTTTTTTGCATGGGCAGCGCGATGCCGGTTTATGCCAATGTCGGCGCCTCCGGGTTTTTCGTTTTCCCGGCATTTCCTTCCGGCAGGAGCTGCCTGTCAAAGCATTGCTGCAGAATGCCGATAAAGGCCCGCTGGGCCTTGGTGAGACACTCCTTCTGTCGGTATACCGCCCCTATCCTCCAGAAGAAATCATTCTCACCGATGTGATAACAGAAGGGCTCCGTCACCGCATGAGACAGCAGAATCGTCGATTCCGGCACGATGCTGATGCCCATTCCCACAGAGGACAGCCGGTAGGCCGTTTCGTTGCTGGTGGTCTCAAAGATATGGGACGGACTGATGCCGTGCTCCAGGAACAGCACATCCACCGCAGAGCGGATGCCGTGCCCCTTGCGCAGAAGGAGATAGGGCTTGTTTCCGCAGTCCTCCAGATTCACAAAGGCCCGGCCGTCCTCCCGCAGCCCCTGCGGCAGCGGTTCTCCGGACACCAGAAAAAGCTCCTCCCGACAGACGATCTCCTGCTCCAGTGCATATGCCCCCGACAGCGGCAGCGGCAGAATACCGATGTCACACTTTCCCTTTGACACATATTCCTCGATTTTATCGGAGCGGATCTCCACTGTTTTGACTTCTATGCCCGGATACTGCCGCTGAAATTCGGGGAGCACATAGGGAAGAAAGAAGCTGTCCCGGGCATGAGAAATCCCCAGGACCACCCGGCCCTTCTTCTGCTCATTGATGTCCGAAATATCCTGCCGCAGCCGGTCATTGAGCGCCAGCACCATCCGGGCTGTCTCCACGTACCGCTCTCCCGCCGGTGTCAGCGTCAGCGGTGTGGTATTCCGATTGAACAAAACGGCACCCAGCTCATCCTCCAGTTTCGCAATGTAATGACTCAGCGCCGGCTGTGACACATACAGCTCATTTGCCGCCTTCGTCATATTCTGCAGCTCCGCCACCTTCAGCACATACTGGTAATGCTTAAAATCCATGCCGTCCCCCTTTCACTGTAACCGCGATGCACGTTTCCTTTGCTTCAGTATAATTCTTCGAAAGACATTCAGAAAATATATGGATTCGAATGTGAATTATAAGCTTTTATTTATCATATCCCCGCCGCACTGCCCTCCATTGATTTACCTACTAAACTGGTATATAATCACTTCAGCTTTATTACCGGGGAGGACAACTATGCTGATTTCAACCAAGGGACGTTACGCACTGCGGGTCATGATCGACCTGGCCGAGCATCAGAAGGACGGGTTTATTCCGCTAAAGCTGATCGCCGAGCGTCAGAATATCTCCGAGAAATACCTGGAAAACATCATTAAGCTCCTCGTAAAGGCGAAGCTCCTGAACGGCGTCAGAGGAAAGGGCGGCGGCTACCAGCTGACCAAGGCTCCTGAGCAGTACACCGTTGGCAGCATCCTGCGGATCACCGAGGAGTCCATGGCGCCCGTTTCCTGTCTGGAGGCCGGTGCCGCGCCCTGCTCCCGGGCAGCCGAATGCCGCACCCTCCCCATGTGGCGGGGACTCGACAAGGTCATTAACGATTATCTGGAAAACATTACTCTCGCGGATCTCATGCACAATGAGCCGGAGGGCTACGATTACTATATATAAA
>CAVELT010000222.1:0-2817 GCA_963616545.1 Dysosmobacter segnis
ACCTCATTCAGCTGCACACGAATATTTCCCCAGATACTTTTTTCTCTTGGTGACGGCATAATTCTTACCTCCCGGTTAATTAGCTGAAGATTCTCCAGCCTATGATGAAGTTGTTTGCCCACCAGCTGCCCAGGCTTCTGTGTACCACCCGGCCATTGGAGGAAGAAGCGTCGATGACGGTACCGCCGCCGGCGCAGATGCCCACGTGTCCGCTGACCACGATGATGTCGCCGGCCTGCAGCTCATTGTAGGATACCCGCTTGAATCGTCCCGGATTCCGCCAGCCGGAGGAGGTCATGTAGGACACACCCACACCCGCCTGGTTCAGACACCAGTAGACGAAGCCGGAGCAGTCGAAGGAATTCGGTCCCTTGGAGCCCCATACATACGGGCTGCCGATCTTCGAGGAAGCAATGGAAATCAGTGCCCCTGCGGAGCCGGATACGGTGGCGCCGCCGCTGCCCACGGAAGCACTGCTGCCCTTGCTGCCCGAGCTGCTGCCGGAAGATGAGCTGCTGTTTTTCTTCGAGCTGCTCGAGGAGGATCCGCTGGCGGCCTTCTTCACGTTGCCGGAATTCAGCTTTTCCATGGTCTGGGCACCCGCCAGTCCGTCGGAGGTCAGACCGTTTCGGCTCTGGAAAGCGGCCACAGCCTGCTTGGTCAGCTCACCGAAATAACCGGTATCCTTGCCGGACGGCAGGTAACCGTACTTCACCAGCAGTGTCTGCAGGTTCTTGACATCGTCGCTCTGCTCACCGAGACGGATCGCATAAGGGATCGCCGTATCGGAATCCAGCGCTGTCCGGGTATCCGGTCCCAGGTAGCCGTCCACCACCAGATCGTTTCGAGACTGGAAGGCACGGATCGCGGTCTGGGTACCGCTGCCGAAATTGCCGTCTGCCTCACCGGAAAGATAGCCCAGCGCGATCAGACGTTCCTGATACTTCTTCACCAGGTCGCTCTGCTCACCCAGCGCCACCACATTGGCCTTTACCTCATCCGAATACAGAAGGTTTGAGGTAGTTATGCCCACGGTGCCGTCTGCAGTCAAGCCGTTCAGCTGCTGCAGCTTCTTCACAGCCTCCTCCGTGGTCTCCGTGAAGGTGCCGCTGATATCCCCGGCATTGGTGAGATAACCCAGATTGTACAAACGATACTGTATATTGGTGACATCGTCACCGGTAAAGCCCAGCTTCACTGCATACTTCGGCGCATTGTCCGCCATTACCGCATCCCAGGTCTCCACACCGGTGATACCGTCCTGCTTCATCCCCGCCTGCCGCTGGAAGTACTGCACTGCCTTGGAGGTAGCATCTCCGTAGTAGGTGGTGGGTTCATCCGCATCCATATAGCCCAGATCCATCAGACGCTGCTGCAGCTCGGAAACCACAGAGTTGATCACGCCCACTGTCAGGTTCACCGGCGCCAGCTCCTCGGCATTTTCATCTATGGTAACTCCCTCTATAGAAGGAAGCACATTGGCATTGACACCCAGCGCTGCCACGCCAACCACGGCCTCTGTCTCCTCCGCCGTGGTCACCACGATCTCCGAGCTGTCCTCCGGCGCCGCGGTCTCCTGCAGCTTCGCCTCACAGCCCGTCATGGTCAGCATGGTCAGCGCCAGAACCAGGGCAGTTCCTCGTTTTGCTAAAGTCTTTCTCTTCATAGGCTCCTGTTTATATTCTCAAAATACACTTAACAATATCAGTATAGCACAGCTTGGCACTGCTTTTTCTTTTCTCCAGAAAATTTTTCCTTAAATATTTGTAACTGTTTAGCACCGCATCGCTGCATCGCTTTGATTGGTGGTGCTAAACAATTACAAAAAACCGGACGCTCAAACGAGCATCCGGCCTTCCGTCATGCGCCCTCAGGGACTCGAACCCTGGACAAATAGATTAAGAGTCTACTGCTCTACCAACTGAGCTAAGGGCGCATATTTTTGAAATTTTTTTGCCGTCCGCTTGACGACTTCGTTATAATACCCGATGCCCGCGATCTTGTCAACAAAAATTTCAAAAAAGTTTTTGGATTTTTTACTCCGCCGCTTTCTCTGCCGGTTTCCGGGCAATGAGCTTGTAGATGGGATTCCCCTTGGCAGAGAACTTCTCCTCATACTCCGTCATGACATTTCCCTCATTCATGGCCGGATCATGGTGCAGATCCCGGGTCACGGCCAGCAGCTCCCAGCCCGCCTCCGGAATGGCCTCCAGCGAATAGTCGAACAGTCCCATGTTGTCGGTCTTGAAGCAGAGGTCTCCGGTCTGCTGCAGGAACGGCGCATAGATCCGCATGAACACCGGGCTGGTAAGCCGGCGGTTCGCCTGCCGGGCCTTGGGCCAAGGGTCGGAAAAGTTCAGGTAGATGCGCCCGACTTCATTATCCGAAAAGACCTCGCCCAGCAAACGGGCGTCGATGCTGATGAAGGTGAGGTTCTGCAGCGCTTCTCCTTCTGCTTCCATCAGCTCCCGCTTGTGGATCGCCTTCATCAGCACGGTATCGTAGCGCTCAATGCCGATGTAGTTGATTTCCGGGTTCCGGCGGGCCAGCTCCGTGATGAACTGTCCCTTGCCCATGCCGATCTCCACATGGATGGGGTGATCGTTGCCGAAAAATTCCCGCGCCCAGATGCCCCGAAGCTTTTGGGGCTCATGCACCACAAATTCTGAATTGGCCACGAAATCCTCGGAGCCGGTAATGTGTCTCAGTCTCATTCTATTCTCCTGCTGCACTAAACAGTTACCATTTTTTGAATAAGGATGGCTTTGCTGGCGCAAAGCCTTTGATACGCTCGCCGCTAAGGCATCATGCGGGCGC
>CAVELT010000223.1:0-2794 GCA_963616545.1 Dysosmobacter segnis
TCATCTGTTCATTCCCCTTTTCTCCTTTTTCGTCCTCAGGCAACCGCGGAAACCAACGTCTTCATCTGCTCGACACTCATGCCCGCACCGTTGCTTGCGGGCGTCTCTGTCAGGTCCGCCGCCATAACGGAGTAACTATAATCGCCGTCGGTCCAGAGCGCAAGTGCCGCCTTGCCGTCATTGCCCTTGAGGATCACCTGCCGGCCGTCAATTTCCGCCGTGGTCTCCTCCGTGTAAATGTTATAGTCCCCGCTGATGTCTTCTGTGCCCGGGGCCTTGCGGATGCAGATGTAATGCTGCTCGTCCTTATGGTACTCGACCTGCACCAGCTGATACCGCGGCATGGCGGAATAGGAAATATTCTCATAGTCCTCAAGCTTTTCCGGGACACGGATTTCAATGCCGGCGACGCTCTCGGCCTCGGCCAAACTCTCACAGTCCGTAATGGGGCTCCAGGTGCTTTCGTCCGCGCCGCAGATCAGCTCCTGCTCATCCGAAGCCGTATCCACAATGGTCACCGTTGAAGCGACGGTCTTTGTGCCGCCGGAAAGGTCTGCGCTTTTCTGCACCGCGGCCGCCTCTGTCCGCACTGCTGCACTTTCCTTCGCTGCCCCGGCAACGCTGCCGCTGCTGCAGCCCGTCATTGCTGCCGCGCCCACGCACATTACCATCATCGCTGTAAACACTGCCTTCTTCATCATGATTTGTCTCCTCTGTATCCTTGGTATAATGTCTTTCACTCTATATACAGACGGGAGACGGGAAATGTTGCAGAGCTCAAAAATTTTTTGAAATAGCGTCACCGGGTACCCACGAGCCAAGCCCGCGCTAGACCCGGTGACAAGTCACGAAAAGGGAGGGCCTTGCGGCTCTCCCTGCTCTGCGTCTTTATTTTTACTGTTGCTGCTCCGGCTGCTGTTCGCCGACCGGGCATGTCATTTGCGGCATAGGATTTACCCGGATATTCCGATCGGTCTTGGCCTCGAGGCTGTTGGCCTTCACGATGTCCCGCATGTCAATGCCGGTGGCCTCCTTGATGGTCTCGAAGGTCTGGGCCATGAGGACCGGCACATTGTTGCTGACGCCGGAAACGCCGGAGGCATCTCCGCCGATGATGGACACCTTGTCGATGGACTTCAGCGGCTCGGCCACGCTCTTCGCCACATCCGGCAGCACCTTAATGAGCATCTCCGCCATGGCGGCGCTGTTGTAGAGCTTGTAGGCCTCGGCCTTCTGCTTCATGGCATCGGCTTCTGCGAGACCCTTCTGCCGAATGGCTTCGGCCTCCGCCTCACCCACCATGCGGATACCCTCGGCCTCCTGCTGCTTCTTGTACTTCTCCGCCTCGGCAGCCTTCTCCGCTTCGTACTTCCTCGCCTCCGCATCCTTCTGCCGCTTGTAGAGATCGGCATCGGCCTGCTTCCGCACCTCGGCATCCAGCTTCTGCTGCTGTACCTCTGCCTCCTTCGCCGCAAGGTCTACCATCTTGGTCTGTCTTGCAATCTCGGCATCTGCCTCCGCTTCGCGAATCTCCTTGGCGCGCAGGTTTGTCTGCACCTGCCCGGCAGCATTGGCATCAGCATTGGCCTTGTCTGCCTCCGCCTTCAGTCTCGCCTGCTCCAGTGCCAGCTCGTTGTTGCGTCTCGCAATGGCTGTCTGGGATTCAATGCGTTTTTCGTTCGCCAGCATTTCCGCCTCGGCCTTCGCACAGGCAATGTCTCTCGCCGCCTCAGCCTTCGCGATCTCCGCCTTCTTCTTGACGATCTCCTCCTGCTGCACGCCGATGGCTTCAATGACGCCGTGGTTGTGGCCCTGCTGGTCCTCGGCGTCCTTGATGTCCTGGAGATTAAAGGTCACCACCTCAAGACCCATCTTGGCGAGATCCGGACGGGCGTTGTCCAGCACGCTGACGGCCATCTGCTTACGGTTCGTGAGGATGTCCTCCACCGTCATCTCCGACACGATCTCCCGGAGATTGCCCTGCAGGACGTCATTGATCTTGCTGTCAATGGCCTTCTCGTCCATGCCGAGGAAGTTGCTGATGGCGGACTGCTGGCGGTTCTTGATGTAGTCCTTGGCGTTGGTGAAGCCCGCTGCCTCCCACTCCTCCTTCGTGACGGTGGAGTTCTCGGAGAAGACCTGGACGGTCACCACGGAATCCAGCCAGAGGGAAACGCCCTCCTTGGTCTTCACGCCGGTGGTGGGGGTCTTCACATCGATCTTGAGAAGCCGCATGTTCAGGCGGTCCGCCCGCTGGATCACCGGAAGCACAAAGACGCCCTTGCCGGACACCACCTTCGGGCGGGACAGGCCGAAGCCGGTCACCACGATGGCCTGGGTGGGCGGCGCCTTCTTATAGAACAGAAAGGCAAAGACAGCGAAAAGAATCACCAGAAGCAGAATAAGTGGAATGATCATGGTATACGTCCTTTCTTGAAACCCGTACAACTGCTCTTATGTCTAAGATAGCATTTTTCTGCCGCTATGCAAGGGCGATTTGTGTCTCTTCAGTGTCTCCAGCTGTGCTATACTGCAGGCAAAGTAGTAAAGGGTAAATGCCCGCGGACGATCACGGGCAATAAAGACAGGAGGATCTTATGTCAAACGATTATAAGCGCTATGGAGAGCCTTGGGACGAGATGCTGTTTCTCGCAGCGGATGCCTATGATATGGATCTGCCCGCTTTTATGGAAATGCTGGCGGCGGGACCGGACCTGAAGGCCCATCCGGAGCTGGCAGCGCTGGTGGAGGCATTGCCGGACGGCGGAGATGCTTATCAGGCAGAAGCAGAGGC
>CAVELT010000224.1:0-1330 GCA_963616545.1 Dysosmobacter segnis
ATCCTCAACAAGACCTACGGCTGTATCGTCTACCAGGAGCAGGTGATGCAGATCGTGCGGGATCTGGCGGGCTATTCCATGGGCCGCTCCGATCTCGTGCGCCGTGCCATGTCGAAGAAGAAGACCGCTGTCATGGAGAAGGAGCGGCAGAATTTCGTTTACGGCAACGAAGCGGAGGGAATTCCGGGCTGCGTGGCCCGGGGTATTTCGGAGGAGGTCGCCAATCATATTTATGATGAAATGATTGACTTTGCGAAGTATGCCTTCAACAAGTCTCATGCGGCCTGCTATGCGGTGGTTTCCTATGAAACGGCCTACCTCAAGTGCTATTATCCGGTGGAGTTCTATGCGGCCCTCATGACCTCCTTTATGGATAATGTCGGCAAGACCGCAGAATACATTGATGTGGCCCGGGATCTGGGCATCGCCATTCTGCCGCCGGATGTCAATGAAGCCGGTGTCGGCTTTACGGCCTGCGGCCGGGCCATTCGCTACGGTCTGAGTGCGGTAAAGTCTGTGGGACGGACGGCTGCAGAGCAGCTGGTGCAGGAACGGGAAGAGCACGGCCGCTTCCGCGATATGGAGGACTTTGTGGCCCGTGCTGCTGACCGCGGCGTCAACCGGCGGGCCATGGAGTACTTTATCTATGCCGGAGCGCTGGACGGGTTCCCGGGGAACCGGAGAGAAAAGCTGGCAGGACTGCCGCTCATTCTGGATGCGAAGCAGAAGGAGCGGAAGGATTCCATGGCGGGGCAGATGACGCTGGCGGATCTCTTCGGAGAGAATGATGCCCAGGCACAGGAGTTCCGGGTGAAGCTGCCGACCCTGCCGGAGTTTCGGAAGGAGGATCTGCTGCGTAACGAAAAGGAGGCCCTGGGTATCTATCTCTCCGGACATCCCCTGGATGCGGACCGGGAGCTGCTGAAGGCAGTGGTGACGGCCCAGACGGCAGAGTTCCGGCTGGATCCGGAAAGCAACAGCTGTCAGGTTCAGGAGGGACAGAACGTCACCGTTGGCGGTATGGTAACAGATGTACGTATGAAGACCACCCGAAAGGGAGACCAGATGGCTTTCGTGCAGCTGGAGGACAGGACCGGGAATCTGGAGGTGACGGTATTTCCCAGAACCTATCAGCTGGTGCATGCTCTGCTGCAGCCGGAGGCCAAGGTGCTGGTTACCGGGCGGGCACAGCTGACAGACAATCAGGATGCCAAGCTTCTCGCAGAAAGCGTGCTGCCGTTTTCGGATGTGCCCCGGGAGCTCTGGCTGCAGTTTGCAGACATGGAGGATTACCGGGCAAGGGGAGACGCTGCCCTCAAGCTGACCGGCG
>CAVELT010000224.1:1498-2754 GCA_963616545.1 Dysosmobacter segnis
CAAGGTAAACTTCGTGAAAAACTTCACGAAATGTCTTGAGAAAAAAACAGAACTGCGGTAAACTTAGGGCTGTGCAAAAGGAAGAATCTATTACATCGGAGGACAAATATATGGCTGCTAAATCTGTAAAAACTATCGCTGTGCTGACTTCTGGAGGAGATGCACCGGGAATGAATGCAGCAATTCGAAGCGTAGTCAGAACGGCAATCCATCATGGACTCAAGGTGAAGGGCATCATGAGAGGTTATGCGGGACTCCTGGAGGAGGAGATTGTGGATATGGATACCTCCTCTGTATCGGATATCATCAGCCGCGGCGGTACCATTCTCTACACAGCCCGCTGCAAGGAATTCACCACTCCCGAGGGACAGAAGAAGGGTGCGGATATCTGCCGGAAGCACGGCATTGACGGCATTGTCATCATCGGCGGTGACGGTTCCTTCCGCGGTGCCGGAAAGCTCTCTGCCCTGGGCATCAATACCATCGGCGTACCGGGCACCATTGATCTGGACATTGCCTGCACGGATTATACCATCGGCTTTGATACCTCCATCAATACAGCAATGCAGGCCATCGACAAGATCCGCGATACTTCCACCTCTCACGAGCGCTGCTCCATCATTGAGGTAATGGGAAGAAGAGCCGGCTATATCGCTCTCTGGTGCGGCGTGGCCAACGGTGCAGAGGAGATTCTTCTGCCGGAGCGTTATGACGGTGATGAGCAGGCCATCATCAACCGCATCATCGAATCCAGAAAGCGGGGCAAGAAGCATTATATCATCGTGAATGCCGAGGGTATCGGTCACTCTGCCTCCATGGGCAAGCGTATCGAGGCAGCCACCGGTATCGAGACCAGAGCCACCATTCTGGGACACATGCAGCGCGGCGGCTCACCGACCTGTAAGGATCGTTTCTATGCCTCCATCATGGGTGCCCGGGCAGCAGAGCTGCTGGCAGAGGGCAAGTCCAACCGTCTGGTGGCCTATAAGCACGGCGAGTTTGTGGACTACGATATTCAGGAGGCACTGCAGATGACAAAGGACATTCCGGAGGAGCAGTACAGGATCGCCAATGTTCTTGTCAGATAAGATGCCATAAAAAATTGATTTTTCTCTTGATTTTCATAAAAACAGGTGGTATTATATCACCTGTCGCGCGGGAGTGCTGGAATTGGCAGACAGGCAAGACTAAGGATCTTGTGTCTGTATAGACGTGTGGGTTCAAGTCCCATCTCCCGCATCGTTGGAGTCGGCTTC
>CAVELT010000225.1:0-2744 GCA_963616545.1 Dysosmobacter segnis
AAGCTGCAGGCAGAGCTGGTGCTCAGCGTGTCTGAGGGCGTAATCGAAAATCAGCTGAGCTATTACCAGGACTATATCAACGGCGAGGTGGCCGGAGGCCGCAGTGAAGCCGAGGTCATCAGTGAGCTGGGAGATCCCCGGCTGCTGGCCCGCACCATCATTGACGCAGCAGAGGCCGGCGGAGACGAGGTGGCCCGGGAAACGCCCTTCCGCTATACCGAGGAGGAGATCAACTACAACTCTGACGAGGAGGATCGGCAGTATCAGGGGGCCCAGGAGGATTCCGGCAGCTCCCGGGAGACCTACCGGAGCTTCGGCGAGCGCACCCGGAACGACGGCGGGGCCGCACAGGAGAGAAGCTTCGACGGGCAGACGGTGGAGAATGATTCCCGCAGCTTCGATCGGAAGCAGGAGCCCCGGAACAATATGCATGTTTACAATATGGGCGGCAGCGGCTGTATCCTGTTCGGCGTTTTTCTGATCGCGCTGCTCAGCATGCTGACCAGGATTATCGGCGGTATCTTCGGGATTTTGTCCCCGGTGCTGATTCCGGTCATGGTGGTTCTGGTGCTGCTGTGGTTTTTCTACAGCATGATGAATCGAAAGTAAGGAAATAGGAGAGATAGAGAGAATGAAAACCTGCGAACTGATAGTGCCCTGTCATTTCGGTCTGGAGGCCGTGACCAAGAAGGAGGTCATTGACCTGGGCTACGAGATCACCGAGGTGACAGACGGCCGCGTATGCTTCACGGGAGATGCGGAGGCCATTACCAGAGCCAATGTTTTTCTGCGCACCACAGAGAGAGTGCTGCTGAAGGTGGGCTCCTTCCGGGCGGTGACCTGGGAGGAGCTGTTTCAGGGAACGAAGGCCCTGCCCTGGGAGGATTATCTGCCGGAGGACGCCAGCTTCTGGGTGACGAAGGCCAGCACCATCAAGTCGCAGCTCTTTTCCACAAGAGATATCCAGTCCATTATGAAGAAGGCCATGGTGGCCCGTATGAGCGAGGCCTATCATAAGTCGTGGTTTTCAGAGCACGGGGCGAAGTATCCGGTCCGGGTCTTCCTGCTGAAGGATGAGGTGACGGTGTGTCTGGATACCACAGGCGAGTCACTGCACAAGCGGGGCTATCGTCTCAAGATGGGCAAGGCGCCCATTACCGAGACCCTCGCGGCGGCGCTGATCCTGCTGTCCGGCTGGCGGGATGACCGCCCCTTTGTGGACCCTATGTGCGGCTCCGGTACCTTTCCCATCGAGGCAGCCATGATCGCCGCCAACATTGCGCCGGGCATGGATCGGGCCTTTGTTTCCGAGGCCTGGACGAATCTCATCGACAAGCAGCATTGGTATGATGCCATTTCGGAGGCCAATGAGGCGGTAGATGAGAATCTGCTGCAGACGGGCATCAATCGCTTCGGCAAGAAGGTGGACATTCAGGGCTACGACATTGATCCGGAGATGGTGGCAGTCTGCCGTGAGAATGCGGCGCGGGCAGGCGTGGAGAAGCTTATCCATTTCCAGGCAAGGGATGTGGCGGATCTGTCCCATGCCGGACACAGGGGATACATCCTGTCCAACCCGCCCTACGGCGAGCGTATCGAGGACAAGAGAAACCTGCCGCTCCTCTATACGGAGCTGCGCGAGGCCTATGATGTGCTGAAGACCAGAGGCTGGAGCATGCATCTCATTACCGCCTGGGATATGGCGGAAAAATATCTCCGGCGGGCGGATAAGAACCGGAAGATCTACAACGGCATGATGAAGACCTATTTTTATTCCTACAATGCCCGGCCCGTGAGCACTTCCCGTCCGGCAGAGGGGCAGAAGAGGCAGGAGAAGCGATGAGAATCATTTTTGCAACACACAATCAGGGAAAGCTTCGGGAGATCCGACAGATTCTGTCGGACATTTCCTCGGAGATTCTGGCGAAGTCCGAGCTGGGCATCGATTTCGAGCCGGCGGAGACAGGAAAGAGCTTTGCGGAAAATGCGGAGCTGAAGGCGGTGGGAATCCGGGATTATATGAAGGCGCATGAGCTGCTGCAGCCCGGGGATGTGATCATGGCGGATGATTCCGGCCTCTGCGTGGACTGGCTTCGCGGCGCCCCCGGCATTTACTCGGCACGCTATCTGGGAGAGGACACCAGCTACGAGATCAAAAATGCGCATATTATTGAGAAGCTGAAGCATGCCGAGGGAGAGGAACGGGCTGCCCACTTTACCTGCAACATCTGTGCGGCCTTTGCAGACGGAAGGATCTTCCATACGGAGGGGCAGTTCCCGGGGCAGATTGCAAAGGCGCCCGGCGGCACCAACGGCTTCGGCTACGACCCGATTCTCTATCTTCCGGAATACGGGAAAACCTCGGCGGAGCTGAGCGCAGAGGAAAAAAATCAGATTTCCCACCGGGGAAAGGCGCTTCGCGAAATGCGGCGGCTCCTGAAATCCGTACAGGAGAATGATGAGAAAATGAAGGCGCGCAGCACAGCGCCGGCCGGCCGCGGGAAAAAGCTTCTCGTAGTGAGTGATTCCCATCGCTATGACGAGAAGCTGCTCTGCGTTATCGAGAAGGAGAAGCCCTTTGATGCGCTGATCCATCTCGGCGATGCGGAGGGCTCGGAAACCCGGCTTATGTATGCCGCCGGTGCCGGCGTACAGTGCTGCTTTGTGGCCGGAAACAATGATTTCTTCTCGCAGCTGCCGGCGGAGATGGAGGTGAGCTTCTGCGGTACCCGCTGCTTCCTGAC
>CAVELT010000226.1:0-2728 GCA_963616545.1 Dysosmobacter segnis
CGCCGCTGATGCCGATCACCGCTGTTTTGCAGCCGATATGCTGCAGCCGCTTTTTCAGGCCCATGGCTTGCATGGTCAGGATTTCCTCACAGCGCTTTGCACGCTCCAGCGGATTTCCCGGCACGAAGGGATGCGGATCCACAAAGCGCCGAAGGTCTGCCGCATGCTGCTGTATATCCGCAAAGCTTTCGCTGCCTTCTGCCGTATCCAAAGATGTCCCGAGACGAACCGAAAGATAGGTATAATTCTCCTTCTCTCTGACCTCGCAGGTGCTGAGCCGCAGACGCTCCTGGTGAAGCCGCTGCAGATCCAGGTCTGCATACATGATGCCGGTTTTGAAGCGCTCGCTCTCTGCCAGCACCGTGCCGTTCTCACAGATCAGGTTCTGACCGCCGAAAATCAGATCCTGCGAGGATTCTCCCTCACCGGCATTGGCATAAATATAAGCAGCTGTCAGTCTGGCGCTGGCCTGCGAAATCAATTCTCTCCGATAGCTGTCCTTTCCGACTATTTCATCGGATGCAGAGCAGTTGGCAATGACCGTTGCGCCGGCCATGGCATGCCCTGTTGCCGGCGGCAAGGCCACCCAGGCATCCTCGCAAAGCTCGCAGCCCAGCACAAAGTCCGGCTGATCCGCCGCAGAAATGAGAATATTCATACCGAAGGGCACCGGATAGCTTTCGTGGCTGACGGCATTTTCATAGGAAATTGTACGTACGCCCTCCTCTCCCGGCGTGAACCATCTGGCTTCGTAAAATTCGGTATAGTTCGGAAGATGCTTCTTGGGAATAAAAGCCAGAACGCGTCCCTGCTGCAGAACTGCCGCAGTATTGTAGAGCTTCCCGCAGTACTCCAGCGGGAAGCCCAGTACAATCAGCATGCGGCTCTCTCTGGTTTTTGCGAGCAAAGTATCCAGCGCCTTTTTGGCGGCCGTCATCAGCGTGCGCTGGTGAAAAAGCTCACCGCAGGTATACGCGGTAACCGCGAGCTCCGGAAAGACCAGCAGTGACGCGCCGGCCTTTTCTGCCTCCTGCTGCTGCGCATAAATTGCTTCTATATTATAAGCGGGATCTGCCACACGAATCTCCGGCGTTGCCGCCGCCACTCGCAAAAAGCCATTCTCTCTTGCCATACTTACCTCCAAAAAAGAGCCGGCACTTGCCGGCTCTGAACGCTTCAATGCAGGAAGCCTCTGTTTCAAAAGCCTCAGTTGTTGTCTGAGGAATAGTTCGGTGCTTCCTTTGTGATCTGAATATCGTGAGGATGTGACTCCTTCAGAGCAGCTGCCGAAATCTTCACGAACTGGGAATTCTTCTGCAGATCCCGGATATTGGCAGCACCGCAGTAGCCCATACCGGCGCGAAGACCGCCCACAAACTGGAAGATGGTATCCTCCACCTTGCCCTTATAGGCCACACGACCTTCAACGCCCTCCGGTACCAGCTTCTTGGCACCGGCCTGGAAGTAACGGTCTGAGGAGCCGTTCTTCTGCTTCATGGCGCCCATAGAGCCCATGCCTCTGTATACCTTATACTTACGTCCCTGGTACAGCTCGAACTCGCCCGGTGCCTCGTCGCAGCCTGCGAACACAGAGCCCATCATTACGGTGGAGCCGCCGGCAGCCAGTGCCTTTACCACATCACCGGAGTACTGGATACCGCCGTCTGCAATAATGGGCACGCCGTACTTATCCGATACCTCAAAGGCATTCATAACGGCAGATACCTGCGGTACGCCGATACCGGCTACCACTCTGGTGGTACAGATGGAGCCCGGTCCGATACCGATCTTGACACAGTCGGCACCGGCCTTGATCAGCGCCTCTGTTGCCTCTCCGGTCGCCACGTTTCCGGCAATGATCTGAAGCTCCGGGAACTTCTCCTTCAGCATGCTGACACACTTCAGCACGTTGGCAGAGTGTCCGTGTGCCGAATCCAGCACAACCACATCCACATGTGCCTTTACCAGCTCTGCAGCACGCTCTACCACATTTGCCGTGATGCCCAGTGCAGCGCCGCAGAGCAGTCTGCCCTGTGCATCCTTTGCAGCATTGGGATACTTCATCTGCTTTTCAATATCCTTGATGGTGATGAGACCCTTGAGGTTGCCTTCGTCATCCACGATGGGAAGCTTCTCTACCTTGGCATGTGCCAGGATTTCCTTTGCCTCCTCCAGTGTGGTGCCCTCCTTGGCGGTAACCAGATTCTCGGAGGTCATGCACTCTCTGATCGCCTTGGAGAAATCCTCCTCAAAAACCAGATCTCTGTTGGTGATGATACCCACCAGCTTCCTCCCGTTTGTGATCGGAACACCGGAGATTCTGAACTTGGCCATGAGATCATTTGCATCCTTTAATGTGTGTTCCGGAGAAAGGAAGAAGGGGTCTGTGATGACACCGTTCTCTGAACGCTTCACCATATCGACTTCCTCAGCCTGCTGCTCGATTGTCATATTCTTGTGCACGATTCCGATACCGCCGCAGCGTGCCATGGCAATTGCCATCTGATGCTCGGTCACGGTGTCCATGCCGGCAGAAAGAAACGGAATATTCAGCTTGATGGACTTGGTAAGCCAGGTGGACAGATCAACCTGATTCGGAACCACCTCGGAATACTGAGGAACTAAAAGAACATCATCAAAAGTAATACCTTCACCAATAATTCTGGCCATTTTAGAATCTCCTTTCAAGTAAAAGAAAAGCAGCAGTGCAAGCTAAAATCACTGCTGT
>CAVELT010000227.1:0-2693 GCA_963616545.1 Dysosmobacter segnis
TCCAGGGACGGCAGCGGATAAAAGCGCTGCAGCCTTCCTGCCGGATGCCGCGCCGCGAAGTCCTTTTCCATGGACGCCAGCTCATTAAATGTCGAATAATAGACATTATCCTCGTAAAGATTGCTGGCGAGACGCTCCACATCGTCGTGATTCTCCAGTCCCAGCACGAGACTGCCGCCGGGATACAGGCGATTTTCCAGTGCCGGCAGCAGCGCCGCGAGGCTCTCCCCGAAGAGGTGCATCACGCCCCGGGTCAATCGCGGCATCACAATATAATGATACATCTCCGCCCGCGGCTCCGTATCCACCCTCTTCACCCGGTCCTTAAGCAGCGCGAGGAAGTCCTCCCGGGCACTGTCCTCCGCCAGGAGCAGAAGCTCCGCGTCCTGCGGGAAGCCCGTTTCCGGATTCTCGAAATGGATCCAGTCCAGGAGATTGGTTCTATGCTTGCCAAAACTCATGCGTCATGCCTTTCCAGAGTCACCTCTGACTCCATATCATAAACCCCCACCGTGTTTTTGTTGCTCAGCACCGTGAGGCTCGCAATGTCGTATTTCCGGTCGTAAACCGTATGCTCACCCTGCTCGAAGCCGGTGCAGGACATGGACAGGAGATACTCGCCGCCCTGCAGCGTCATTTTCTGCCGGAAGGTGCAGGTGTACTCGTCACCCGCCTTCACCGGGGCAATGCTTTCGCCCTCAAACATGGTATTGGTGCCCGTGAGATCCGCGCCGCGCTTGTCCTTGATGGTAAATGTGAAAATCGGCGACTCTATGGGCGCATGGAAGCGGATCTTTTCCTTAATGGAGAAGTATTCTCCCTTCAGCACCACATTGCTGACCTTGCCCTTCTCATCCAGAATGCCGAAGTCGTAGATCTCCGCCTTGCCGTTGCCGTAATGCTGTACCGCCGGGTTCAAAGTAAGCTGCGCCTGCATGAGGCCCTCCGGCTCCTGCGCTGCCGACTCCGCCGGCGTGTCCTCGGCTTTCGAGCCGACAGCATTATCCTGATCCTCCCGGCGCTTCATGGCTTCTCCGCCGACGCTGTCCACGCCGAAGTCCTGCTTGTCCACAAAATCCTCGTTGCCGCTGTACTGGCCCGCCAGAATCTTCTTGTAGAGGTCCACCATCTCGCCCGGCTTGCCCTCCGCGATACGCTCGCCCTTGTTCAGGAGCAGCACCCGGTCGCAGTACTTCATGACGGAGCCGAGGTCGTGGGTCACCATCAGGATCGTGGTGCCCTTCCGCTTCAGCTCGTCCATCCTATGATAACATTTTGCCTGAAAGAATACGTCTCCCACGGACAGTGCCTCGTCGACGATGAGGACATCCGGGTCCACGGAGATGTAGAGCGCGAAGGCCAGCCGCACAAACATACCGCTGGAATAGGACTTCACCGGCTGGTAGACGAAGTCGCCGATGTCCGCAAAGTCCAGAATGTCCTGCAGCTTCGCGTCCATCTCCTCCCGGGTGAAGCCCATCATGGTGCCGTTCATGTAAATGTTTTCGATGCCGGTGTAATCCTGGTTGAAGCCGGCGCCCAGCTCCAGCAGCGCGCAAACCGTGCCCTGTGTGGCAATGCTGCCGGCGGTCGGCGTCAGAACCCCGGTGATGATCTTCAGCATGGTGGACTTGCCGGAGCCGTTGGTGCCGATGATGCCCACGGCCTCGCCCTTCCTCACCTCAAAGCTGATGTGATTCAGGGCATAGAAATCCCGATGGTAATTTTTATGGCTGAAGCTCATGGACTCCTTCAGACGGTCGATGGGCTTGTCATAGAGCTTATAGACCTTGGTCACGTCCGTGACCTTGATCATGCATTCTTCGTTGGTCATGTATATCCTTTATATGGCGGCCTGCGCCGCTTTCTGTTTTATGTCATTTGGGGTGTATTATATCATAGTCTTCACATAATGACAAATAGGGCGCCGACCTGCGCCGGCGCCCAAACAAAGCTCTATTCTTCTGTATACATGGGGCTGTATGCTTCCCGATCCTGACTGTCAAACTCCGCCTTGATCTCGGCCCGGAGCTTCTCGTCCGTAAAGAGGTCGTAGGCCGTCGCGGCGATGACCTCGGCGGCATAGAAGGCGCCCTTCCGGCCGATGCTGCTGCCGGCAGAGGCACAGCTCTGCCAGGTATGGGGTCCCACACCCACGGGCCAGCAGGCTGCCGTGAAGAGGTTCATGGGCATCATCTGGCTCACGTCTCCGCTGTCGGAGGAGGCCGTCAGCGGTGCCTTCTCCCAGGCATCCCGGGACACCACCGCGTCGGCGAGCGCCCTTCCCTTCGCCTCATAGGCCTTCTCGTCATGAGCCTTGATGGCAGGATCCACCGTATCCTGCAGGGCCTTCGCAAAGGCGAGCTCCTCCTCGGTATATTCCGGCAGCGGGATCTCCTGCATGTTCCGCCAGGTGAGATCCGTGAAGCTCTTTTCGCTCAGCATATCGCAGCAGCCGTACTCGATCTTCGCCGTCACCTGCGTCTCTGTCATATGAGCAGCGCCCTCCGCCACCAGCGTGAGCCGCCGCAGAATGTCCTTCACATCGGCGATATGCGGCGCTCTCGTAAAGTACCAGGCACTGGCCTTGTCCGGCACGATGTTCGGCGCAAAGCCGCCGCTGTCCGTGGTGTAGTGGATCCGGGCCTTGTCTGTCACATGCTCCCGAAGGTAGTTGGCACCGACGCTGCAGA
>CAVELT010000228.1:0-2686 GCA_963616545.1 Dysosmobacter segnis
AAAGAGAGGAAATCAGAGCTGGTGCATGGGAAGGAATGAAGCATGGATAGACTCGTAACGCAAAAAGAGCTTGCGGAATGCCTGCGGATCACGCCGCGGCAGATTCGAAATCTCAATGCGGACGGCGTTTTTCAAGGCTGCATCCAGGGCAGAAAATACGATCTGCCGAAGTGCATAGCAACATACATCGACTACAAGGTAGCGAGTGAAACCGGCCGGACGCGGGAGGTATCGAAGGAAAAGGTATCTGCTGAGCACGAAGAGGTCAAAAAGCAGATATCTATCCTGAAACTTCGAAAACTCCGGAGGGAGCTGCATGAATCATCAGACGTGCAGGCGTACCTCGCGGATATGCTGATCCACTTCAAAACGAAGCTGGAATCGGTGCCGGGGAAGCTGGCACTTTCGATAGCCGGAGAGAAAGACACAAACAAGATCATGGATATGCTGGATCGGGGCATCGCTGACGCCCTAGAAGAGCTGTCAGAGTACGATCCGGACCGGATTGACGGAATGTCAGGGCAGAGCATAGACGATGATGAGGACGAAGTAGACGATGAGCCAGAAGAGCAGGAGTAAGCAGAAAACAAAACGGCTTTTCCAGCGCGTCATCAAGGAAACGCTGCAGCCGCATGAAAAGCTGACCGTCTCGCAATGGGCGGAAAAGTACAGATTGCTTGACCGCGGCAGCAGATTTCCGGGCAAGTGGTCCAATGTCGTCACGCCGTACCTGGTAGAAATCATGGACGCCATGAACGACAGTGACATCCGGCAGATCTACTTCTGCAAATCGACGCAGATTGGCGGTACGGAGGTGCTTATCAATATGCTTGGCTACATCCTGATGATGGAACCGGCAACAACGATGGTAATTTATCCGTCGGACGATCTGGCAAAGACGGTTGCAAAGCTTCGTTTGCGCCCTGCATTTGAGGGCATACCGCGGATCCGGGCGATGTACCGCGAA
This sequence comes from Dysosmobacter segnis, assembly GCA_963616545.1. Taxonomy (GTDB): domain Bacteria; phylum Bacillota; class Clostridia; order Lachnospirales; family Lachnospiraceae; genus Oribacterium. The sequence goes on from CAVELT010000228.1 coordinate 968, forward strand.
AATGAGTCAAAAGAGATGGATATGAAGTTCAGCTCGGCAACTCTATTCCTGCGTGGCGCCGGATCTCCGTCAAAGCTTGCGTCAATTCCGGCAAGATACCTGTTTTTTGACGAAATCGACAAGATGCCGGGGGCGTCAAAAAAGGAGGCTTCGCCGTATTCGCTGGCCATTGAGCGAACAAAGACGTTCAAGGGCCAGGAAAAGGTATATGCATGCTCTACGCCGACGATTCGAGAGAATTACATCTGGGATCTTCACGACAAGGCGGATGAGGTGCGTCACTATTTCGTGAAATGCCCGCACTGCGGGGAAGAAATAGAGCTTTTGTTTCAAAACATCCGGTTCCAGGAAGACAAGGACCACAAAATGAGCCCATATGAAAGGGCCGCAGACGCGACCTATTTTTGCCAGGAATGCGGATGCGGGATTGAAGACATAGACAAGCCGAAGATGCTGCGGGAAGGGCGCTGGAAGGCGGTCAAGAAGCGCGGAATCGGAAAACCGAAGTCGGTGGGCTTCTGGATCAACTCGCTGTATTCGAATTTTCTGAAGTGGTCAGACATCGCAGAAGAGTTTTTGAAGAGCAAGGATGACCCGGAGAAGCTGCAGAACTTCACGAACTCATGGGAGGGACTTCCGTGGGAGGATGAACGGACGCAGACAACAGCTTCGCTCGTTCTGGAGAGGCAGACAGACGTGCCGGCGCTCATGGTTCCGGAGTGGGCAGAAATGCTCACCGGCGGCGTGGATGTGCAGGAAACGACTTTCTATTGGTCCATCCGTGCCTGGGGAAAGTCTATGACGAGCCAGGGCATAGCGCACGGACAGGCGCTTTCATGGCAAGAGCTCGAAATGATCATGAACCTGTTCTACAAAAAGCAGAGCGGGGACGAGCTGCAGGTATGTATGTGCTGCATAGACTCCGGTTACCAGCCGGATGCGACATACGACTTCTGCATCAAGAATTCGGATTGGGCAATGCCGGTCAAGGGATCTTCGAACCCGATACAGGGATTCTACAAAATTTCGAAGATCAACAAGGCAGGCAGCAGAGCGGACGGAATGAACCTCGCAATATCTGACGGCGACAAGTACAAAGACGCCATTGCAACCAGAATGCAGCGGGACAATGGACCGGGCGCGTGGATGGTCTATAAGGACTGTGACGAACGATATGCCGAACAGGTCACGGCAGAGCACAAGGTAACAGTCAGATCAGGCGGCAGACCCACACAGAAGTGGGTGCCGAAGAAGTCACATATTGACAATCACTGGCTAGATTGTGCGGTCTATGAGTTCGTTGCGGCGGATATCATGGGCGTACGCTTCCTGAATCTGCAGCAGGATACCGAAAACGCGCCAAAGGCAGCAGAAGCCGCAGAAGAAAAGAAGACTGCAGAAGAGCGTTGGATACAAGGGAACGAGAATTGGCTATAGGAGGGCAGCATGGACGAAGAGATGGTATTCAGTTCACCGAAGGAAGAGCTGGAATATTTAAACACGGCCATTCGGAACGTGTATGCCGGCGGCCAGAGCTACAAAATCGGAACAAGGCAGATGGAGAGGGCGAACCTTTCCACGCTTCTGGCGAGAAAGAAGCAGCTGGAGGCAGAAGTGAATTCAAATTCAGAATCAAGCAGCCTGTTCCCAGATACTTATGTTGCGGTATTTGAGGGGAGGTAAGCATTGAACATCATAGACAGTGTGGTGGCATTGCTG
>CAVELT010000229.1:0-2682 GCA_963616545.1 Dysosmobacter segnis
TCGCCAGGTTGTCCTGCACCACCGGATTTTCGTACATATTCGTGTTCATGGCCGGTACCAGAAGCTTCGGACAGCGGCAGGCCAGCATTGTGGTCGTCAGCATATCGTCCGCGAGCCCGTTAGCAAGCTTCCCGATGATGTTGGCGGTGGCCGGGGCGATCACCACACAGTCTGCCTTCTCCGCCAGCGCAATGTGCTCCACCTCCCAGGGATGGTTCCGGTCAAAGGTATCCGTGACCGTTTTCCGGTGGCAAAGACTTTCAAAGGTCAGCGGCGTAATGAATTCCATGGCATGCTCCGTCATAATGACATCCACCCCGGCATGCAGCTTCACCAGACGGGAGCAGAGATCCGCCGCCTTATAGGCTGCGATCCCGCCGGTCACTCCCAGTATTATATTTTTCCCTTTCAGCATAAATCTCCTCCCGGCTTTCTGTATTATTTCATGTATTTTCTCATTTCCATGATCTGCTCATGCATGACGATACATCTCCTAATGGTACGAAGCATCGTCTGCTCATCAACCGGCTTTGCCAGATGCATATCCATTCCGGCGAGGCGGCTGTTCATAACATCCTCTGAAAAGGCATTGGCGGACATGGCAATGATGGGAATGGCCTCCGCATCCGTCCGCCTTTGAAGTCGAATCTTCCGGGCCGCATCCAGACCGTTCATCCGCGGCATCATGATGTCCATCAGAATCACATTATAATAGCCGGGTACGGAAGCCCGGAACATCTCCAGGGCTGCCGCGCCGTCCGCCGCCCGCTCGACCAGCAGACCGTTTTCCTTCAGGATGAATCCGGCAATTTCCGCATTGAGGTCATTGTCCTCGGCAAGAAGCACACGCAGTCCCTTTAAGGGCAGATTTTCATAGTCCCTGCTGTTCTGCTCATCCATCCTCTCACCGATGCGGAACGGAATCCGTATGGTCGCCGTGGTTCCCTGTCCCTTTTCACTGTCCAGCCGGATGCTGCCGTGCATTTTATCCAGCATCTTTTTTGCAATGGCCAGACCCAGTCCGGTTCCCTCATAGTCTGTACGGCTGCCTTCATTTTCCTGTGAAAACATATCGAAGGCCCTGGAAATGAATTCCCGGCTCATGCCGATGCCGTGATCCTGTATACAGAATTCATAAACAGAATGCGCCGCATCCGCAGGCTCCTCCCGGCACCAGACATGGATGGAGCTTCCCTCGGGCGAGAACTTGATGGCATTGTCTGCGACATTGCCGAGAACCCGAACCAGATAAAGCGGGTTTCCGATGAGATACTGATGCTCGTGGCTGCCCTTTTCCCATTCAATGACATACTTGATTTCTTTTTTCGCTGCCTTTTTCTCGGCACCCTCATTAGCGGCCCGCAGAACGTCCACCAGATTAAAGCGCACAGCCGGCTCCGGCAGATCTTCGGACTGGAGCTTGTTCATGTCCAGCACATCATTCACGAGAGACAGCATATAGCCGGAAAGCTCCCGTATCTTGTCTCTGCACTGCTTCTGCACCTTCAAATCATCCGGATAATGATCCGCCAGGTCCAGCATACCGAGAATGCCGTTCATGGGTGTACGAAGATCGTGGCTCATATTGGAAAGAAAACGCGCCTTTTCCGAAGCCTCTGCGGCACGCTTGATCAGGCCCTCTTCCCGCTTTTTTTCATCGCTGATGGAACGGATCACACAAAGCACATGCGTAACACGATGATTTTCATCTCTTTTCTTGGCGATGAAGCGCATGATGTCCCAGTTGCCGTCCCTCAGGCGATACTCCTGCTCGATATAATCTGCATTGCCGATCCGTTCCGGGAGAGTCGCCATGTCCGTAAAGCGCAGAAAGCTGTCCTGATCCTCCTTTGCTACCCGCGCCTCGCACATTCGCCGGGCATTGTCCCCCGGGTGTCCCTTCAGATTTCCCTCCGCCGTATGGAAGGCCTCGCCGCCCACAAGCTCCTCATAATAATCCGCCTGCAGGTCAATACGTGAAATGTACTGGTAGGTTTTTCCGATCGATGCGATGACCTCATTTCGGATTTCCGACTCCGCCAGGGCCTTTCTGAGCGCATCATTGGATTGTCTGGCTTCCCGCAGGGCATCGGCCAGACGCTGCTCCGTCTCCAGCTTCTCTGCCAGAAGCTGCTGAAGGCCCCCCTTGTCTGCAGGCATGCCCTTGCTGAGTTCGTCAATATTGTGTTCTTCTCTCGGACTCATATCCTACCTGCTTTCTCGCGTTCTCGTCAGTGCTGCGTCTATGATAGCATTTTACCGCTTTTCTGTCGATGCATAAAAAACCGGCAGGCACCGTTTACGGGTGCCCGCCGGAGCGTGCGGCTTGTTCGGCCGCTTATCTCTGATACTGGTTAAAGAACTTCTGGAATTCCTTCCACAGCTCATCATTGTTGTTTCCCTGATCCTGGTTCTGATCCGAGCCGTTCTGGTCATTGCCGGCATCGCCGCTCTGGCCGTTGCCCTTCTGGAACGGGTTCTGTCCGTTCGAATCGGCATTGCTCTGGCTGTTGTCGGAGCTGCTGCCGGAATCAGAGGATGCCGACGGGTTGGAGCCCAGTGTCACATCCACCTCGACCTCCTGATACTGACCGCTTCCATCCTGACGCTGCACGGTCACCTTCACAGTCTCACCGGCACGATACTTCGAAAGCAGCGTCTTCAGATCGTCATAATTCGTCA
>CAVELT010000230.1:0-2660 GCA_963616545.1 Dysosmobacter segnis
CGCTTTTTAAAGGGGACAAGAACGCAAATCTTTCCTGCGTTTTTCGTAAGAAATTCCGGATTTGTTTAGAATCCTTTTAGAAACGGGACATACTTAGGACACAAAGCTTCGGTATAGTAATGACAGTTACAGAGATGTAACAAAAAAAGCTTTTCATACTCATACTTCGGAGCTCCCAAAGAGCTCCGAAGCCCCCTTCCTTAGGTGAACAGAGTCTGTTTTTCCCCCTTTCCCAGGACTCTTTCCATAGATAGCAAAGTCCCTCAGCAATGGCTGGGGGATTTTTATGTTCCGATTCTTTCCCGGAGTGCTATAATGAACAGAAAAACAAAAAGGAGATCCCACCATGTTCGTTTCTGAAGAAATGTACCGTCTCGGCAGCTGCCGTTCCGTCATCCGTGAGCTTTTCGAATACGGCAAGCAGCGGGCTGCTGTGGTCGGTCCCGAAAATGTTTATGATTTCTCACTGGGCAATCCCTCTGTCCCGGCACCGGCTGTGGTGAACGATACCCTGCAGAAGCTGCTGCAGGAGTTTCCTTCCACCACGCTGCACGGCTATACCTCAGCCCAGGGCGATGAGAAGACCCGTCAGTCCATCGCGGATTATCTGAACCAGACCTACGGCACAGCATTCCGGGCCGACAACATTTACATGACCTGCGGTGCGGCGGCATCCCTCACCATCACCCTTCGTGCCCTGACCGCTTCGCCGGAGGACGAATTCCTGGTGCTGGCGCCCTTCTTCCCGGAGTATACGGTATTCATCCGAAATGCCGGCGCGAAGCCCGTCATTGTGCCTGCGGACCTGCCGGATTTCCAGATCAACTTTGAAGCACTGGCGGAGCGTCTGAATGCCCATACCAAGGCCATTCTGGTGAACTCCCCCAACAACCCCTCCGGCGCGGTCTACAGCGAGGCGACATTGCAGAAGCTGGCGGCGCTCCTGACGGAAAAGGCGGCAGAATACGGGCATCCGATCTATCTCATCACCGACGAGCCCTACCGGGAGATCGTCTACGGCGATACTTTGCCGCCCTATGTGACAAAGTATTATAAGGACACCGTTGTCTGCTACTCCTTCAGTAAGTCCCTGTCCCTGCCGGGAGAGCGTATCGGCTACATTCTGGTGCCGGATGCGGCGACAGACAGCGAAACGCTTTACTATGCCGTCTGCGGCGCCGGACGCTCCCTGGGCTATGTCTGTGCCCCCAGCCTCATGCAGAAGATGATCCCCTACTGCATCGGTCAGACCGGCGACATTGACGCCTACCGCCGGAACCGGGACCTGCTCTACGGAGAGCTTACGCGTATCGGCTTCGAATGCGTGAAGCCGGAGGGAGCCTTCTATCTCTTTATGAAGGCGCCCATCGAGGATGCCGACGCCTTCTGTGAACGGGCCAAGCAGGAGGATCTCCTGATCGTTTCCGCCACCGGCTTCGGCTGTCCCGGCTACGTCCGCCTCTCCTACTGCGTGGACCACGACATGATCGTCCGCTCCATCCCCGCCTTTGAAAAATTGTATGAAGCATATCAGAAGCATTGAAAGGCGCTGTCCGGCACCACGATTACGATAAAAGAACGCCCCGACGGGAAGCTTCCCGCCGGGGCGTTTTCTATGAGCTGTTTTATGCGTTTTTTCATTCGGCTGCATTTGCAGGCTTTTCTTGTTTCCTTCGCCGCAGCATCGCTGCCCGCTTCAGGGCCTCGCCCTGCCGGTTCTCGGCATGGAAGCTCGGGTTGTTGCGGATCATGGCCTTGGACCACCAGCTCATGCGGCCGTGGCCCGGAGAACCGCCGTCCTCCAGATAAGCGAGACGCTCCTCCATCCGCTCCTGCTCCTGCCGCAGCTTTTCCTGCTTTTCCTTTGAAAATCGGCTGAAGGTCGCCTTCGCTGTGGAAGCCGAGTTTTCAGCAATGGCCTTCATGGTCACCACGGGGCCCTCGGTCACGGCCTTCGCCTTCTCCACCGTTGCCGCAGCAGCAGCCCGGGTGGCCTGTACCGTGCCCTCCGCCACGAGCTTCGCGGCGGCAGCATTGCCCTCGGTCTTCCGTACCTCCTTCAGGTACTCCACGCCCGCGTCCATATCCTGCTTGGCTTCATTGAGCCGCTCCCGCGCCTCCTGAACAGAAGCCCGGAGACGCTCGATCTCCTCGGAGTTCTCCGCCAGCGTCTGCAGACGCCGCTTCAGATCCAGTGCACCCAGAACAGAAAGCACCACATCCTCGGCGAAGAGGGTATAGAGCATCGTGTTGATCACCACGAAGCGAAGATAGGACCAGTTCCGGGAAATCGCCTCCACATGAGGGTGCAGCACCCGGACAATAAATACCGCCAGGATGCCCCAGAATACAGAAGCCGGCAGACAGATGTAGCCGTGAAAATTCAGGGGCTGGTCGGAATAGTCCCACCACTTCATTTTAAAAATACGGTACATAACAAAGCCGGTGGTCAGCTCCAGCAGGGAGCCGCCCACCAGGCCGATCAGAAATACCAGCAGCAGCTTCTCCCGGAAGGGCCAGGCCAGCAGCACCAGCAGCGTCGCGCCGGTGCCGTAGATGGGAAGCCAGGGACCGTGACAGAAGCCCCGGTTCATGATCCTTCCGGTTTTCAGACTGGTATACACGGACTCAAAGAGCCAGCCCAGCATGCAGTAGCTCAT
>CAVELT010000231.1:0-2654 GCA_963616545.1 Dysosmobacter segnis
AGATCGTGAAGGGCATCGCCTACAACAATGCTGTGAAGTATTTCGGCTTTGAGGTTTGACTTATCAAACGGGCTCAGCGCAAGCTCGAGCTGAATCGTAAAGAAGGCTTTGCGTATGCAAAGCCTTCTTTTTTTTAGCAAAGTCTGATATTTGACGGAATATATAACGGGTGTTAAGATACTATCGGTTTGGCAGCACTAAGTGCAGCGCTGTCGGAACCGACAGGCAAAAACCACGGAAAGTGAGGACGAAGACATTAACATATACGACATTGCAAAGCTCTCCGGTGTCTCCATCGCCACGGTCTCCAGAGTGGTGAACGGCAGTCCGAGAGTGAGTGAGAAAACAAAAGAAAAGGTGCTGGCGGTGATGAAGGCCCATGACTATACGCCCAATGTGTTTGCGCGGGGGCTGGGGCTTGGGTCGATGAAGACCGTGGGCATCATCTGTCCGGATATTTCCGACAGCTATATGGCGCGGGCGGTTTATTTTCTGGAGGACAGTCTGCACAGCTACGGTTACGGCTGTATTCTGGGCTGCAGCGGGTACGAGCAGGAGCAGCGGGAAAGCTATGTGAACTGGCTTCTGACAAAGAAGATTGATACGCTGGTGCTGGTAGGCTCCATTTACGCGGGGAGCGGCAGAGATCAGCATGATACGGATTATGTGCGGCAGGCGGCGGAAAAGACCCCGGTGTTCATGATCAACGGCCAGGTGACGGGGGAAAATGTCTACTGCGCCTGTGCAGACGATTTCAATGCCATGCTGACGGTGACCCGGGCGCTCATCAAACGGGGACGGAAGCGGACGCTGTTCCTGCATCATGTGGACTCCTTCAGCGGCCGGCAGAAAATGCAGGGCTACGAGGCGGCGCTGACGGAGGCGGGCTATCCCATCCTCGGGGAACTGAAGTTTGAGAGCCGGAATGACATTGAATACACCCGGAATATTCTGGTGGAATACAGCCGGACGCTGCAGTTTGACAGTGTCATCTCCACCGCGGACGCTATGGCGGTGGGTGCGGTCAAGTATGCGAAGGTCAAGGGCATCGCGGTACCCGAGGATCTCTCGGTGGTGGGCTACAACAATTCGCTGATGTCGGTGAGCTGTGAGCCGGAAATGAGCTCTGTGGACAGTAAGGTGGATGTGCTGTGCCGCCTGACGGTGGAAAACATGATCGGTCTTCTGGAGCGGGGAGAGAAGCCGGCGGCGCACACGCTGGTGCCCTGCGAGGTGGTGAAGCGCTGTACAACGGATTTTTCCTTTGACGGATAGCGCTGGGGAGAAAAGATGAAGGACACAGACTGGCAGATCCTCAGTGAGCTGTACAAAAATCCGAATATCACGCGGGTGGCGGAGCGGCTGTACAAGACCCAGTCTGCGGTGACCAAGCGGCTGCAGAGCATGGAAGAGAGCTTCGGCACCCGGATCGTGGAGCGGACGGCCCACGGACTGGTGTTTACAGAGACAGGGGCCTTTCTGGCAAAGCAGGCGGAAAAGTATCTGCGGCTGGAGGAGGAGACCCGGCAGGGACTCCGGGAGCTGCAGGCGGAAGAGACCCAGAGTCTGGTGATCGGTTCGGCTTATACGTATACAAAGTACAATCTGGATCATGTGCTGAAGCCTTTTTCCAAGCAGCATCCCCGGATCAGCTATCGCATCGTGAATAAGCAGAGCGATCTTCTACACGATATGCTGCTGGCGGGGGAGCTGGATGCGGCCTTTATTCGCAGTGACTATTATAAGGGAGTAAATCGCATCCTCGTGGACTATACGCAGGCCTACTGCGTGACCCGGGATCCCATCGCCCTTTCCATGCTGCCCGGGCTGACCCGGGTGGGCTACCAGACCAATGCTCTGACCAGCGCGCAGGTGGCGGAGTGGTGGGAGGACTGCTTTGCGACACCGATCCCTCCGGTTTCCGTGGATGCGGGCTATATCGAATTTGCGTTTAGAAAGCTTCTGGAGGGAAATGCCTATATGCTCTGCTTCCTGCCGGACAGCTTTGTGAACGAGCACGGTCTCTGTCTGACGCCGCTCATCAAAAGCAGCGGCAGCCCGGTGATGCGGCGCAGCTGGTTCATTTATCCCCAGGACAAGCGCCGCAGTGCGCTGATGGATGCCTTTATCCGCTATGTGGAGACCGATGTGGCGGTCAAGGATTCGTGTTTGCTGCTGTGAAAAAGACTGCAAAAAATTTCTTGAAAAAAATTTGAAAAAGTCGTTGACAGATATAAAGTCGGATGCTATTATAAACGAGTTCGCGAGAGACATAAAGCGAAGCGAACAAAGCAAGCTGGTATAGCACAGTCGGTAGTGCGTCGCATTGGTAGTGCGGAGGTCACCGGTCCGATTCCGGTTACCAGCTTTTGTTTTAGGCAAACAGCCCAACCCGGAGAAGAGCCTCGAAAAGCACGGAAGTGTTTTTCGAGGCTCTTTTCTATTGTCCCACGGGCCTTGCCCCACGGGCTTCGCGACAGCTTGGCTGGCGGGTGCCCGTGGGACGCTCGGCGGATCTTTATATCTAATTGTGCTAAACAATTACAAAACAGGAGGCAGGTCATGCAATATCTTCACGGCGGCGATGTCTACCGGCACCCCGTCGAGCTGGATTTTTCCATCAATGTGAATCCCTTCGGCATGCCGGAGGCGGT
>CAVELT010000232.1:0-2635 GCA_963616545.1 Dysosmobacter segnis
AAGGATGGAAACAGATGAAATACGATTTTGAAACAGTGGTCTCCCGAAAGAATACCGGCTCCTCCAAGTGGGACGGCATGTACGAAGCCAATCCGAATACCCCGGACAATATCGTGCCCTTCTCCGTGGCCGATATGGAGTTCAAGAATCCGCCGCAGATTGCGGAGGGCGTAGGCGAGTACCTGAAGAACAGCATCATGGGCTACACCTTCGCTACCGATGCTTATTATAATGCTGTCATCGGCTGGATGAAGCGGCGGCACGGCTGGGACATTCAGAAGGACTGGATCGTGGAATATCCCGGTGTGGTTCCTGCCCTGTTCCATATGGTACAGCGCTTCACAGAGCCCGGCGACGGTGTGCTGCTCTTCACGCCGGTTTATTACCCCTTCTACAATGCGGTCAGACTGAACGGCAGAGAACTGGTGGAGTCAAGGCTTGTGCTCAAGGGAAGCAGCTATGAGATTGACTTCGCGGATTTCGAGGAGAAGGCGAAGGACAGCCGGAACAAGCTGCTCCTGCTCTGCAATCCCCACAACCCCGTGGGCAGAGTCTGGACCAAGGAGGAGCTTGCCGAAATCGGACGGATCTGCAACGAAAACGGCATTCTGGTGGTTTCTGATGAAATCCACAACGACCTGATCATGCCCGGCTATGAGCATACTGTATACGCAACGGTCTCCGAGGAAATGGCGCAGAACTGCATTATCTGCACCGCGCCCAGCAAGACCTTCAACCTGGCCGGCATGATGACCTCCAACATTATCATTCCGAATCCGACACTCAAGCAGCAGGTCTATGACTACCGCGAGAGCCAGGCGGTTTACTTCTGCAACATGGCCGGCTACAAGGCCTGTGAAATCGCCTACAATGACTGCGAGGACTGGCTGGAGGAGCTTCTCACCGTGCTGGACACCAACCGGCAGCTGGTCGAGGACTTCATGCAGCAGTATTTCCCGCAGATCAATGTCATCAAGCTGGAGGGCACCTACCTGCAGTGGCTGGACTGCCGCAAGCTCGGCATGAGCTTCAAGGAGCTGGAGCACTTCATGACGCACGAGGCCTACATCTTCACCGACGAGGGCTACGTCTTCGGCGAACCCGGTGAGGGCTTCGAGCGCATCAATCTGGCAGCTCCCACACAGGTGCTGAAGGACGCGCTGCAGCGCTTCAAGGACGCCTTTGAGAAAAGACAGTAAAGGATAAACATAAGGAAGCCGCCGGTCGGATGACCGGCGGCTTTTTTGATCCGGTATATTGCATATTGAGCGGCATTGCGGTAGGATGACCCCAATATATCGGATACCAAGCTCAGGAGGGATACTCATATGAAAGAAATGAAGGTCGGCGCGGTCTCTATGGTAGAGAATGAAGCCAAGTCCTTGGGGAAAGGCCCGGATTTCCTGTCGGAGCCGGCAACGGCCGCCGCGCACCGCATTCATCAGGAATTGCCGGACTACCGGTGCACACCGCTGGTCCGGCTGGATGCCATGGCGAAGCGGCTGGGCGTCAAGGCTGTGCTCATCAAGGATGAATCCAAACGGTTTGGCCTGAATGCCTTCAAGGGCCTGGGCGGTCTGTACGCGCTGACCCGGGTGGTCTGCCGTCGGCTGGGACTGGATGTAAACACCGTCAGCTTTTCCGACCTGAAAAAGCCGGAATATGCAGACAGCATCCGGAGGATGGTCTTTGTCACGGCCACCGACGGCAATCATGGCCGCGGCGTGTCGTGGGCGGCCGGGCAGCTGGGCTGTGAAGCCCACGTCTACATGCCCGTCGGCTCTTCGGAGCTTCGCGCACAGGCCATCCGGAACGTAAACCCCGGGGCTGAGGTGAAGATCATGGAAACGGGCTACGACGATACGGTGCGTTACGCCGCCGCGCAGGCCGAGGCGCACGGCTGGTATCTGGTACAGGACACCAGCTGGGACGGCTATGAAGAGATCCCCGCATGGATCATTCAGGGCTACACCACAATGGCCTGCGAAGCCTGCCTGCAGATGACAGAGCAGGGGCTTGCTCCCACCCATGTTTTTGTACAGGCGGGCGTCGGCGCCATGGCCGGCGGCGTGGTCGGCTATCTGGCAAATGTGTTTGAGGGCCGTCGTCCTCACTTCGGCGTGGTCGAGCCGGAGGCCATCGCCTGCATCTATCAGTCCGGCAAGGCAGCCGATGGCGCTCCCCATGACGCCGTTGACCCGCAGCCCACCATCATGGCCGGTCTGAACTGCGGTGAGCCGTGCACCATTACATGGCCGATCCTGCGTGACTTCGCCGATTGGTACTTCAAATGCCCGGACTATGTTTCCGCCTATGGTATGCGTCTGCTGGCCGCACCGGAGGCCGGGGACACAAAAGTGGTTTCGGGTGAGAGCGGTGCCGTCACGACCGGCCTGATCAACCTGATTGCAGGCAAGCCCGAGTATGCCGCCCTGAAGGAAAAGCTGGGTCTGGACGAAAACGCGGTCGTGCTCTGCTTCAGCACCGAGGGCGACACCGACCCGGTGCACTACCGCAAGATCGTTTACGAGGGAAAGAACGCCATGCCGCAGGAGTGAATGAATTTTCTGGTTTTTGATAAGAAACAGGAGACACCGCTGCGCGATGCCTCCTGTTTCTTTCTGTAGCTGCTGTA
>CAVELT010000233.1:0-2611 GCA_963616545.1 Dysosmobacter segnis
GCTGGTGCAGGATCTGTCCGCCGCCGCCGGCATCCACCATAAAATAGGACTTTTCTCCGTTCGCCTTTTCGTCTGTCAGCACGAAGCAGGTGTTGTAGCATTCTGTTACCACCGCATTGCCGGTGCCCAGCATGGTCAGTTTCATTCGTTTTTCTCCTCTTCTCTCCCGTTTTCTCCAGTTTTTCAGGCCAATGTCTTCGGCCCGGAGATGCTGCTTACTTGCCAAGCTTTTTCAGCTTCTCCACCATCTCGCGATCGGCCGGCAGCACCCGCATATTGCTGGTGACGGGCTTTTCTCCCGGCTTCGTAACGGTCAGCTCCAGCACTGTCCCCTCCGGCACGCCGGCACCCAGCTCGAGCTGCAGGAACTGCACCACCTTCGGATGGTCGTTCTGGAAACGCCGGAACTCACCGGCTAGTTTCATCATATCCATAGGATTCATAATTTGTCTCCTTCTCTCTTTCTCTTATCCTTTCAGCTTGCATTTTTTGCGCATGACCTTTTTCATGATAAACGCTGCACCCGCAAAAAACAATAAGAGGCTTTTCAAAAAAATTAAAACATGCTATATTTCTTATGCTATTTAATAAATTTCGTCAACGAAGGGGAAGCATTCATGTCATCCATGGAGACCATCATGAGAAATATTTTGTCCGGGGAGCAGCAGGAAACCGCAGAGCTTCTGAAATCTGCCCTGGACCATCTTCCCACCGGTCTCCTGCTGATGGATACGGAAAATCATCTGTGCTATGCCAACCCGGCGGCTTACCGCATTTTTTCAGCCAAAAGCCCGGAGGAGCTGACGAAGGATGCCAATATCTGGCTGCGGAGCGATGATCCTTCTCTGGTGGAGAATCAGGGTTTTCTGCATCTGACCCTTGAGGGACGGCTGCAGCTCTACAGCCGCCGCATCCATCTTCTTCAGGAAGAGGGACGCTTCTGCGGCACGCTGCATGTCATCGAAAAGGCCTCCAAGGGCATCGAGGAGCATCTGGCCAATCACTTCCTGACCACACACGACAGTCTGACCGGCGTCTACAACCGCCATACCTTCTATACCAACAGCCGCCGTTTTCTGAATGAAAACCCGGATACCCGATACATTCTGCTCCGCAGCAACATCCGGGATTTCAAGCTGGTCAACAGCTTCTTCGGAGAGGATAAGGGAAACGAAATTCTGCTGGCCATCGCCGACATTCTCTTTACCAGCTGCACGGATGACATGGTCTACGGCCGTCTGGAAAACGAGCACTTCGCCATTCTGCTGCCGGAGCAGCGCCTGGATCTGGAGGATCTTCGGCAGAAGGTGCAAAGAGTAGCCAATCTGCTGGATTCCAGACTCTATGCCCTCCACTTCCAGATCGGTCTTTACCGCATTCAGGACCCGGACATCAACGTATCCATCATGTGCGACCGTGCCAATCTGGCGCTGCAGTCCATCTCCGGAGACGAGCTCTGCGGCATTGCCTGGTATTCTGACGATCTGCTGGAACGGACAAAGCATGAGCGGGAGGTCATCAGTGCCCTGGACCGGGCGCTTCTGGACGGCCAGATCCGGCCCTATCTCCAGGCTCAGGTGAATGAAAACGGAAGACTGCTGGGCGCCGAGGTGCTGGCCCGCTGGATCGACCGCAGCGGAAATGTCACAGAGCCCGTCAGCTTTATCAGCATCCTGGAAAGCGCCGGCATTGTCTACAAGCTGGACCGCTGCATCTGGGAGGAGGCTGCCCGCATTCTGTCCCGCTGGCGCAAAGCAGGACGTGAGGATCTGACCCTTTCCGTTAACATTTCCCTGCAGGATATCTACTATGTGGATATCGAAAGCTACTTTGCTGAGCTGGTGAAGCGCTATGAGCTGTCTCCCGCCCAGCTGAATCTGGAATTCACGGAATCCGCCATTATGTCCAATGCCGCCGCCTACTCCCATCTGGTGAGCCGCCTGCATCGGCACGGCTTCCGTATCGAGATCGATGACTTCGGCTCCGGCTACAGCTCTCTCAATATGCTGAAGGACATTCCCGCCGACTGTCTCAAAATCGACATGCTCTTTCTCGCCGAAAGCGCACAGGCTGCCCGGAGTCAGATCATTCTGGAATCCGTGCTCAGCATGGCGGCACGATTGTCCATCCCGGTGATCACGGAGGGTGTCAGCTGTCAGGAGCAGGTGGACTTTCTCTCCGCCCGGGGCTGCCGCCGCTTCCAGGGCTACTTCTTCTCACGCCCGCTTTCCTGTGAGGAATTCGAGAAATATTATCAGCTGCACTGAAAAACCGGTGCTCCTGTCTGTCGCGCAAACAGGAGCACCGGTTTTTTATTTTCCAGTCATTCAAAATTGAATCTCAAGGCCCGGCGTTTCAATCATCGCATTGCGGCAGGCCTTCCGGAAGCGCCGCACAAAGGTCGGCATGGACTCCGCCGCATCCTCCAGACCGGATATCTGTATCCTCCAGGATTCGCCGTACTCCAGCAGCAGATCGTATAATGTCTCCAGGTCCCGATCAAAGTGAGCCGGAAGCGGCAGAACCTCCTCCAGGACATCATAAAACGCATCCTCATCATCCACACCGCTGAAATCAAGCTCAAACTCTTCCATCTCCTCTGTCCTCCTTC
>CAVELT010000234.1:0-2597 GCA_963616545.1 Dysosmobacter segnis
TTTGGACAGGGCGGGAATAATAGCCTGCTCGCCCGAGATACGCCTTCTGGGCATTGATCTGCTGCAGAGTATCGTTGACGGATGCCAGGCCGGTTTCGATCTTTCGGATTTTTTCCGTGGCCAGCTCCCGGCCGTACTGCAGCAGGCGCTCGAATTCCAGCTGCCCGTCTGCATTCACATAGTTTTTCAGCTCCTTCAACGGAATCCCGAGATGGATGCAGAGAAGAATGGTATCCAGTACCATGATCTGCTCCGGCGCATAATAGCGGTAGCCTGTCTCCGGATTCACATAAACAGGGCAGAGAATCCCAAGCTTTTCATAATACCGGAGAGACTGTACATTCACATTCCGGCTTTTGGCCATTTCTCCGATGGACAGCAGATTGTTTTCCATTTATGTCCCCTCCTGCATTCTGCGGCGCTTCCTACATTATATTCTGATACAAAAAAGACGTCAAATTTCTCTTGACTCTATGATAATCATATAGTTTATGCTTCCTGCTGACTTGAAATTATGGTAACAGGAGGTGATTTTATTATGAATCAAGAAGAAAAAAATCCCCTGGCCACGGCGCCGATCGGAAGCCTCATGCTGAAATATGCTGTACCGAGTGTGGTCGCTCTGGTGGTGAACGCATTATACAATATTGTGGACCAGATTTTTATCGGCTGGGGTGTGGGTACATTGGGCAACAGTGCCACCAATGTGATTTTTCCGCTGAACATGGTGGTGACGGCACTGGCGCTGCTCTTTGGCGACGGCGGTGCGGCATGTCTCAGCCTGGAGCTGGGCCGCAGCAAGCAGAAGGATGCTGAGGAGGGAGCGAACAATACCTTTTTCTGGCTGATTGCAGTCGGTATTCTGGTGCTCCTGATCTGTGCTGTCTGGCTGGAGCCGCTGACCTCTCTTCTGGGGGCGACAACAGACAACAGAAGCTATGCACTGGCCTACGGAAGGATCGTCATTCTGGGCTTCCCCTTTGTGATCATCGGCTGCGGCATGTGCTCCCTGATCCGTGCAGACGGTGCGCCGCAGATCACCATGATCGGCATGATCGCCGGCTGCGTGGCCAATGTGATATTGGATGCGCTGTTCGTGCTGGGCTTCCACTGGGGCATGGAGGGCGCTGCCTGGGCCACAGTGATCGGACAGATTCTGAATTTTGCCATCAGCATGTGGTACGTGCCTCGCTTTAAGACGGTACGCATTTCCCTCGGGAAAATGAAGCCGAGGCTGGGGCTTTTGCAGAAGATTGCGAGCATGGGCATCTCCAGTTTCATTTCTCAGTTTGCCATTGCCGTGATCATGGCGGTGATCAATTACTATCTCGTTCGCTACGGTACAGCATCTAAGTATGGTCCTGACATTCCCCTGGCGGCCTTCGGCATTGTCATGAAATTCAATACCATTCTGGTTTCCATTGTCACCGGCATCGGCACCGGCGCACAGCCGATTATCGGCTACAACTACGGACGCTCCGATGTGAAGCGGGTGAAGGCGGCGTTCAGGGCATCTGCCGGAACCGCTACCGTGGTTGCCGTGATCTGCTTTGCTGTTTTCCAGCTGCTTCCGGTGCAGCTTACGGCACTGTTCGGAGAGCAGGGGGATCTTTACAAGGAATTCTCCGTCATGTCCTTCCGGATCTTCACGCTGCTCTGCTTCTGCAACGGCTTCCAGGTGGTATCGGCAATCTTCTTCCAGTCCATCGGCAAGCCGGTGATCTCCGGGCTGATTTCCTTCAGTCGGCAGATCATCTTCCTGATCCCGGCCATTATGATCTTATGCAGACGGATCGGACTGATCGGCGTTCTGTGGGCCGGACCGGTGGCCGACGGGCTGGCAGTTATTCTGGCGCTGGCTCTGGTGATCAGGGAAATGACGGCGGCGCTGCCGGACAAATCCGGCGAGACAGCAGCGGCAGTGAGCTGCGGATGAGAGTCAAACAGAAAGGAGAATTACGGCGTGTGCCGCAGGATCCGGCGCGAAATGCGGAACCTGCGGTCGGCATCGGCAGAAAAAACGGAAGAGTGACATTCCTTACTTGGTGGTTTGCTTAATGCGGCAAAAGCAACGGCTGTCTTGACACCTGTGTTATAATAATTCTATTCGTCATATTTTATATAAAGAAATAGAAGGAAAAACAGCAGAATGATAATGATAAAGAAAAAACCGATCGTTATGCTTATCGCGGCGGTCACGATGGCGGCAGGGCTCGTAGGCACTGCCTATGCAGAGGAGGGGGAGAACACGGAAATAGTTGTTTTTGACGGCCCGATGGGCAGCAATACAGCGGACAGTACAGGTGTCAGCAGCAATATCGGCCCCGGGGCATCGCTCAGCACGGATACGACAGGGAATACAGCAAACTCCGGCAGCGATACCGCAACAACGGATGCAAACAGCAGTATTCCGCTGCCGACAGGCCATTACTTTAACAATACAGAGGCCTATACATATCAGAACATGGTGGCAGACCTGAATGCCTTGCAGGCAGAGTTTCCGTCGATGCAGATGAGCGTGCTGGCCAATACCGCAGACGGACGACAGATCTACGATGTGGTGATCGGCAATCCGCAGGCGCAGCATAAAATCCTTG
>CAVELT010000235.1:0-2577 GCA_963616545.1 Dysosmobacter segnis
GCAAAGGTCTCCAGGAAGGAGCCGCAGCCGGAGGAGCAGGCCTCGTTCAGCTGTACGGAATCCACGGTGCCGTCCTTGATGCGGATGCACTTCATGTCCTGACCGCCGATGTCGAGGATGCAGTCCACATTCGGCTCGAAAAAGGCCGCTGCATAGTAGTGGGCGATGGTCTCCACCTCGCCCTCATCCAGCTGGAAGGCGGACTTCAGCAGTGCCTCGCCGTAGCCCGTGGAGCAGGACCAGGCAATGCGGGCGTCCTCTGGCAGCTGCTCCCGGATTTCCTGAATGGAGCGGATGGCCGTGGCGATGGGAGAGCCGTCATTATTTGAATAGAACTTGTACAGCAGCTCTCCGGTGTCGGAAACCAGTGCCAGCTTGGTGGTGGTGGAGCCGGCATCGATGCCGAGGAAGACATCCCCATGGCAGTCGGCAAGCTTTCCTGTTGCCACCTTATCCTTGCTGTGCCTCTCTGAAAAGGCCTGATAATCCGCTTCCTTTTCAAAGAGCGGCTGCATGCGCTTGATCTCGGTATCCATGCGGATGCCGGCCCGAAGGCGGTCGATGAGCTCGGAAATGGCGAATTCCGCGGTGTCCTCGCGGCAGCAGAGGGCAGAGCCGATGGCCGCAAAGAGATGAGAGTTCTCAGGCTCGATGATCTCGTCTCCGTGAAGATTCAGCGTCCGGATAAAGGCATTTCGCAGCTCCGGCATGAAGTGCAGCGGGCCGCCCAGAAAAGCCACATGGCCCCGGATGGGCTTGCCCTGGGCGAGGCCGGAGATGGTCTGGTTCACCACTGCCTGGAAAATGGAGGCGGCCAGATCCTCTCGGGCAGCACCTTCATTGATGAGCGGCTGAATGTCGGTTTTCGCAAAGACACCGCAGCGGGCGGCGATGGGATAGATCATCTGATGGTTTTTGGCCAGCTCGTTGAGACCGGCGGCATCCGTATCCAGAAGGGATGCCATCTGGTCAATAAAGGAGCCGGTACCGCCGGCGCAGATGCCGTTCATCCGCTGGTCGATGCCGCCCCGGAAATAAATGATTTTGGCGTCCTCGCCGCCGAGCTCGATGGCTACGTCAGTGTCCGGACGATAGTCCTTCAGGGCTGTGGCCACTGCCACAACCTCCTGACAGAAAAAAGCCCCCATATGTGTGGACAGGGTCAGGCCGCCGGAGCCTGTAATGACGGCTGCCAGACGAAGCTCCCCCAGCTTTTCCCGCGCCTCTGCGAGAAGATCGGCCAGGGTCTCCTGGATGTTTGCAAAATGTCTTTTGTAATCGGAAAAGAGAATCTGTTTGTCAGCATCCAGAATGGCGATCTTTACGGTGGTAGAACCGATATCAATTCCAAGTCTGTATTGATGTGTCATATTATCAACTACTCCATTATTGTATATTTGTATATCAAGACCTGATGCATACCCCTATACATACATAAAGTCTGGGTCAATGTGCTACTTTAGCATAGAAGAGTAAAGCCTTCAAGACATGAGATTGTTAAAAAATTGTGAAAATTCCTTTCCTATTAAAATGTACAGCCTTTGAAAATTTTCTTGAAAAAAGCGCGTATGGCAAGTATACTCTTGACAGCTGCGAGTAGAAGAAGCGGCAGAACAGAGGACATGAAGGAGGAAAGCCAATTCGATGACCCTTTATCAGAAGCTGGAGCGAAAGCTGGGACGGTATGCGGTGCCGAATCTCATGAAGTACATCTGCGTGATGTATGTGGTGGGATTTCTGATCCAGTGCCTGGACCCGAGCTTTTATTTTTATTATCTGGATCTGGATCCGGAAGCCATTCTGCACGGGCACATCTGGCGGCTGGTTACCTTCCTTTTCTATTATCCATCCCGGAGTCTCATCTGGGTGGCCGTCGGCGTTTACCTCTATTACAGCCTGGGGCAGACGCTGGAAAGCGTCTGGGGGACGTTTAAGTACAATTTCTTTTTTGTGATGGGGGCCCTGATGCTGATCCTATGCAGCATCGCGGTATATCTCATCACCGGATATCCTCTGCAGCTGTATCCCACCTACATGACCTTCAGCATTTTCCTGGCCTACGCCCTGACCTTTCCGGACGCGACCTTCCTGATCTATTTCATATTGCCGATCAAAGCCAAGTATCTGGCCATACTGGAGATCGTGCTGTATGTTCTGAATCTGCTGAATCCATGGACGGATTTCGGATCGAGAATTTCGATCCTGCTGTCTCTTCTCAACGTAGCGCTGTTCTTCTATCTGACGAGGAGAGGTCAGAGAAGACGGACAGACAACATTTACTTTATGCACTAGGCTGAGGCCTGACGATAGAGCCCCTGGGCCGGCGATTTGGGGGAATTTCCGGGACAGAAAGGCAGAGATTGACATCAGAGAAGGAGATTCTATGAGAAAGACAAAGATTGTTTGTACCCTGGGACCCAATGAGAACGATTATGAGGTTCTTCTGAAGCTGGCAAAGAATATGGATGTGGCGCGCTTTAACTTTTCTCACGGGGATCATGACGAGCATCTCAGGAGACTGGAGCTTCTGAAGAAGGCCCGTCAGGAGAGCGGCCGTCCCATCGCGGCACTGCTGGA
>CAVELT010000236.1:0-2560 GCA_963616545.1 Dysosmobacter segnis
ATCGTGGCGAGAGTCGGCGGAAACGAGGAGGCCAAGAAGCACCTTGAGGACCTGGGCTTCTGTGTGGGTGCAGAGGTTACCATCATTTCCCAGCTGGGAGACGGCAACATCATCGTGAATGTGAAGGATTCCCGACTGGCCATCACAAGCCAGATGGCATCGAAGATCATGGTGGGCTAAACCTGCAGATATCTGCGGGATTAGATACAAGACAAAAGGAGGACTGGTGTATGAAGACACTGAGAGATGTGCCTGTCGGCGCCACAACCACGGTTGTGAAGATTCACGGAACCGGCGCGCTGAAGAGAAGAATTATGGATATGGGTATCACAAAGGGTACCTCCATTTATATCCGTAAGGTAGCTCCGCTGGGTGACCCCATTGAGGTTACGGTTCGCGGCTACGAGCTGTCACTTCGCAAGGATGACGCGGACATCCTGGAGGTTGAGTAAAAAAGGCATTGCAGAATGATCGGGGCGGCGCTCTGATCAGGAAAAGGGGAAAACATGGCAATTAAAATTGCACTCGCAGGTAATCCGAACTGCGGTAAGACAACATTGTTCAACAACCTGACCGGCAGTACCCAGTACGTTGGAAACTGGCCCGGTGTTACGGTGGAGAAGAAGGAAGGAAAGCTGATCGCTCATAAGGACGTGATCATCCAGGACCTTCCGGGTATCTACTCCCTGAGCCCGTACACACTGGAGGAGGTTGTTACCAGAAATTACCTCGTAAAGGAAAAGCCGGATGTGATCCTGAACATCATCGACGGCACCAACATCGAGCGTAACCTGTACCTGACCACACAGCTGGTAGAAGTCGGCATCCCGATGGTCATCGCTGTAAACATGATGGATCTGGTACGGAAGAACGGCGACAAGATCGACATCGAGGCTCTCGGCAGGGAGCTGGGCTGCCAGGTGATCGAGATCTCCGCACTGAAGGGTGAGTCCACAGTGAAGGCAGCAGAGCTCTGCATGAAGCTGGCGGAGGTCGGCAAGCAGACCGCGCTTCCTCATGTGTTCACAGGACCCGTGGAGCACGCCATTGCCCATATCGAGGAGTCCATTCAGGGTAATGTTGAAGAGTCCGAGCTGCGCTGGTTTGCCATCAAGGTATTTGAGCGCGATGAGAAGGCACTGGAGGGCATCAGCATTTCCGCAGATATCAAGGCACATCTGGAGGAGCACATCAAGGAGTGCGAGAAGGAAATGGATGATGATGCCGAAAGCATTATCACCAACCAGAGATATACCTACATTCAGGATCTGGTGGCCAAGTGCGTGAACAAGAAGCGGAAGGCCGGCGAGATGTCTGTCTCCGACAAGATCGATCAGATCGTGACCAACCGTGTGCTGGCACTGCCGATCTTTGCACTGGTGATGTTCCTGGTTTACTACATTGCCGTGACTACACTGGGCACCGTAGTGACAGACTGGACCAACGATACTCTGGTAGGCGAGTGGATCCAGCCGGCTGTACAGGGCTTCCTGGAGAATGCAGGCGCTTCCGAGTGGCTGGTATCTCTCGTGGTTGACGGTATCATCGGCGGTCTGGGCGCTCCCATCGGCTTCGTGCCGCAGATGGCCATCGTGTTCCTGTTCATGTCCATCCTGGAGGACTGCGGCTACATGGCCAGAGTTGCTTTCATCATGGACCGTGTGTTCAGACGCTTTGGTCTTTCCGGAAAGTCCTTCATTCCCTTCCTGATCTCCTCAGGCTGCGGCGTGCCGGGCATCATGGCAACCCGTACCATTGAGTCAGAGAGCGACCGTCGTATGACCATGATGACCACCACCAGCATTCCCTGCGGTGCAAAGCTGCCGGTTATCGCGCTGATCGCAGGCTTCCTGATGGGCGGCGTATGGTGGATGGCTCCCCTGATGTACTTCGCCGGTATCATCATGGTTATCGTCTGCTGCATTATCCTGAAGAAGACCAAGCTCTTCGCCGGTGATCCGGTTCCCTTCGTTATGGAGCTGCCGGCTTACCATGTTCCTTCCATCAAGGGCGTTCTGATGCACGTTTGGGAGCGTGTATGGGCATTCATCAAGAAGGCCGGTACCATCCTGTTCCTCTGCTGTGCAGTTATGTGGTTCCTGGGTGCCTTCGGCTTCGTTGACGGTACCTTCGGTCTGGTAGAGTCCAAGGATTCCCTGCTGGCTGTGATCGGCGGTGTGATCGCTCCGATCTTCAAGCCCCTCGGCTTCGGTACATGGCAGGCCGTTGCATCCTCCCTGTCCGGCTTTGTGGCTAAGGAGGGTATCGTTTCCACCATGTCACTGCTTTCCTCCATCGGTGAGGAGGTTGAGGAGTATGAGAGCTCCATGCATGATGCCTTTGCTGCATTCTTCCCGACGGGAATTTCTGCAGTATCCTTCCTGCTCTTCAACATGTTTGATTCACCGTGTCTTGCCGCTATTTCTTCCATGGCGAAGGAGATCGGCAGCCGGAAGTTCTTCTGGGGCGCTATCCTGTTCCAGAATGTAATGGCTTACTGTGTATCCCTGATGGTATATCAGCTGGTTGGTCTTGCCATCGGCGAGGTTGCCTTCAGCGT
>CAVELT010000237.1:0-2543 GCA_963616545.1 Dysosmobacter segnis
GGCAAGCTGGATTCCTATACCAAGGTGCGCACCACGAAGCAGGTGAAGGAGTCCATTGTGGCCGGCCTCAAGGCAGACCTGGAGGGTAAGCTCCAGGATCCGGAGGGGAAGAACTGCTATGTGGCGGTTGCCTATACGGACAACCGGGAGCAGGCAGAGAAATTTGCGGAGGAGCTGACGGCAGCGTTCCCGCATCGTCTGAATCCGGAAATCGTGATCGATCCGCTTTCTCTGCTGATCTCCTGCCATATCGGACAGGACGGCCTGGGCGCCGCAGTGATCGAGCGGCCCAGGGAGCTGGCAGAGTAAAGATTTAAAATAAAGAAGCAAGAGATGAAACGAGGAAGGCTGGTTTGCCGATTGTGGCAGACCGGTCTTCTTTTTTACGGCAGACCGGCCTTTTCCATGGGATACTGAATGCGGCAGTCCTTGCCGTCGGTCCGGATCCGAATCTCGCCGCGGGCGGCAGTGGCCAGGATTTCTGCCTGTGCCTCCTGCAGCCGCTCCAGTGTCTCCTGATGGGGGTGTCCGTAGCGGTTTCCTGCGCCGTAGGAGAGCAGGGCATAGTTCGGCCTGAGCGCCGAAAGCATTTCCGCAGAGCTGCTGGTGTGGCTGCCGTGATGGCCGGCCTTCAGAATGTCCAGCTTCGGATAAGTGCCGGTATAGCGGCGCAGGTTCTCCAGCAACAGCGGCTCCTGCTCCAGCGGCAGGTCTCCGGTGAAGAGCATGCGGAAGTCGCCGAAGCGGAGCAGCAGGGCATCGGAATGACTGTTGGCATCCTCGATATAGCTGCTGTCCGCCGGATAGAGACAGAGCAGGGAGAGGTCCCTGACGGACAGACAGTCTCCGGCCCGCAGGTAGGATACCGGAATTTCGCGGGCTGCGGCGGCCTCCCGGAGGGCGTCATAGCGCGGGTCGTTTTCGCCGGCAGCCGGCAGGAGCAGGCGGCGGATCTCGACAGCGTCGCTTTCGGTCAGGAGGTAGAGGAGACCGCTGATGTGATCCTGATCGCTGTGGGACAGGATGGCGAGGTCAATGTCGGCGATGCCCTGGGACTTGAGATAGGGCAGACAGACGTTTTTGCCGAGGCTGCCGGAGGAGGTGGAGCCCATGTCAATGGTGATGACCGCATTGCCCTGACGGAGCACGAAGCCGTCGCCCTGGCCCACGTCCAGGGCGGTAATGCTGAGCTCCCGGGAGGGGCGGGGCAGCAGAAGGAAAAGTCCCAGCAGCAGGGGCAGAAATGCCGGCAGCACGGATATTGTCCCGCGGGCTTCGCGACAGCTTGGCTGGTGGGGACCGGCAGGACGGGTGGGGCTTTTGACGTTCTTCCCGACGCCGGGCTCTGCGTCGGCTTGCGTTTGTCGCGCTCTCCGCACGAGGCAGGCGCAGAAGAGGAAGAAGCAGAGATAATAGCAGAAAATGCCGGCGAGACGGGGACGGCCCGGCAGAAAGCGGGCGCCGGGGAGTCCGGAGGCAAGGGTGCAGAGCACGGCATAGAGGCGGAGGATGCCGTGGGCGCTGCCGATGCAGACCAACGCGAGAGGGAGGCAGAAAAAGCTGCTGAAAACGGCCAGCAGGGCGGCATAGACCAGAAAGGCGAGGAGCGGCAGCACCAGAAGGTTCAGCAATATACTGTATACAGGAAGCTGGAAGTAGTGATAGAGCAGGAGCGGCAGGGTGAAGAGCTGCAGCAGCAGGGACTGGGCGAGCCCGGACAGGAAGGGATGCGCCGGCATCGGCAGCTCTGCGGCGAGGCCGAGGGCGAAAACAGCCCCGAAGCTCAGCTGGAAGCCGGCGCTGAAGAGCAGGTAGGGCGAAGAGAAAAGCAGCAGCAGACAGGCGGCGGACAGGGCGGAGAGCATATCGTAGGTGCGTCCCAGGGAGCGGGCCAGAAACTGCAGGAGCAGCATAATGACGGCCCGCAGTGCGGAGCCGGAGGCGCCCGTAAGGATGCCGTAGCTCAGGATCAGCAGGCTGCTGACCAGGGCTGCCGGATTGTGCGGGAGCTGCAGCCGCCGGAGCAGCCGGTAGAAGCCCATGCCGAGAATGGAGAGATGGAGGCCGGATACCGCCAGGATATGGGCGATGCCGTTTTCCTGATACAGGGAGAGGAGTTCGGCATCGAGATTGGATTTGTCGCCCAGCAGCAGGGCCTGCAGCACGCCGGCGTCCTCTGCAGGGGCCAGGCGGAAGAGGATTTCCTGTACCCTGCTGCGGATATTCTGGAGCAGGACCTGGTATGGTATGGCTTCGCCGCCGCTCAGAGCGAGGCGTTCCCCGTACATGGAGCCGCTGAGGCCGAGCCCGGCGGCATAGAGCGGATAGTCGAAGCTGCCCTCATTCCGCGGCCCGGACAGTGCCGCCATTTTTCCATAAACCGTCACCCTCTGGCCGGGGTAGACGGGGCAGGACGGCGAGAGATAGACGAGAATGTCGCCTACGGGCTGGTTGTAGCGGTCCCGCAGCGCCGCCGGGGCATCGGCGGGCAGCGTTTCCGGGGAGCCGTAGGCGCTGGAAAGCACCGCATCCTTCAGCCGGAT
>CAVELT010000238.1:0-2520 GCA_963616545.1 Dysosmobacter segnis
GCGCTGATGCACAGCTATACGGAGCTCAGTCCCAGCGGAGAGGGTGTTCACATCCTCTTCCGGGCGGACGGGTTTCAGTACGACAGCGGCCGGTACTATATCATGAACCACAAGGTCGGCATTGAAGCCTATGTGGCGGGAGCAACGAACAAGTATGTGACCGTTACCGGCAGAGCCTGTGAGAGTTATGAATTCGGTGACCGGACAGAGGAACTGAAAACTTTGCTGGATCGCTTCATGAGGCGCCCCGAAAGACAGGACGAAACTGTTGCAGGAAATGCAATAAATACAGGAAATGCAGTAAGTGCAGACGTTGCAGTGACGGATTTGGAGGAAATCATTGATCTGGCGAAGGCGAGTCGGAGCGGAACGGCCTTTTCAGCTCTCTGGGACGGCTCAATTGCGGGATATTCTTCTCACTCCGAGGCTGACATGGCATTGTGCAGCTATCTGGCCTTCTGGACCGGAAAGGATGCTGCAAAAATGGATGCTCTGTTCCGCAGGTCGGGACTGATGCGGGAGAAGTGGAACCGGGTACAGGCCGGCAGCACTTACGGAGCTCTGACCATTCAGAGAGCCATTACGCAGTGCAGAGAGGTGTATACGCCTCGCAGAAAGGAGGCTGCACGCCAGACATGTATATCGAGAGCGTCTGTGCCGGAGAATACGGATGCAGCTGCGCTGATGCAGGCAACAGGAGAGGTGGAACAGAAACAGCAGGAGACACCAGCGGAAAAGAGCTTTGCGCCTCTGGTGCCATTGGTGCCGGAGTGTGCGGATCTGCCGAAATTTCCGGTTGATGCACTGCCGGAGGTGGTGAGAGACTACGTTGCCGCAGTTGCCGAGAACAGCCAGACCTCACCGGATATGGCAGCTGTGATCTCGCTGGGAGTGCTGGCCTCCTGTCTGCAGGGAAAGTTCGTGGTAGAGGGAATATCCGGCTACTGTGAGCCGCTGAATCTCTATACGGTGGTGGTCGCGGCACCTGGGGAACGAAAATCCAGTGTGATGAAATCGATGACCAAGTACCTCTATGAGTATGAGCAGGAATTCAATGAAGGCAGGAAAGCGGAGCTGAGGAGAAACCGGCAGGAACGGGAATCTCTGGAACGCCAGATCGCCGGAATTAAGAAAAGGCTGGAGACGAAGCCGGACACGGCGATGGAGTTGGAGCTTCAGCAGCTGGAGGCGGAGCTTGAGGAAATGGAGGAGCTGAAGCCGGTACGTTTCTTCGCAGATGACTGCTCCAGTGAGGCCCTGACCAGTCTGATCGCCAATAACAACGGGATCTTGTCTGTGATCTCCACAGAGGGCGGAATCTTTGACATCATGGCCGGCCGATATTCCGGGAAACCGAATATTGATGTCTGGCTCAAGGGGCACTGCGGCGATGAAATCTATATTGATCGCATGGGACGCGCAGCAGAGAGAATTCATCACCCGGCGCTGACGGCAATCCTGTCGATACAGCCGAGTGTGTTGAATGAAATCATGGAAAATCCCAACATGAATGGCCGCGGCCTGATTGCCAGATTCCTCTATTCCTGTCCGGCTTCGAGAATCGGAACCAGGACATTCCGGACACCGCCGGTGCCGGAGGAAACAGCAAGGAATTACAGAAAAGCAATCTTTTCTTTGATGGCCATGCCGGTGCCAGAAGAAGCGCTGCATCTCCATCTGACGGAGGAAGCAACGGATGTGATCGCAGACTGCTTTGCGGAGCATGAGAAGTATCTCCTGGGAGAAGGACAGGCTATCGCAGATTGGGGAAACAAGTATATCGGTGCCGTGCTGCGGATCGCGGGACTTCTGCACAGTGCGGAAATGTCTTCGGCGGAGGAACTGATCTCAGCGGAAACGATACGGAGAGCCATACAGATCGGTCAGTATTTCCTCGCACACTCTGCCTATGCCTACTCCATGATGGGCGGAGATTTGAATGTGCGAAAGGCTAAATTTGTTCTGGCGAAGCTGAAGAAATTCGGAAGACCTGAGGTGAAACGGACAGAACTGTTTCAGGTCTGCCGGGGAAAGTTCTTCCGCAAGACGGAGGAGATTGATCCGACGCTGGAGCTGCTGGAGGAGCATGGATATCTTCTGCGGATTCCGCAGGAGTACAAGGGTATCGGACGAAAGCCGGATACGATTGTGCGGATGAATCCGGAGGCAGCATAAGTGATTCTCTGTATTTATTGCATTTCCTGCAGAGAATCATTGCCGGCGAAAGCCGGCATCCCCTCGGGAGAGCCCTCGGAGAGCCCACGGTACTTTGCAGCCGCAGGATGAAAGTATCATAGTGGGTTATTACACTTCCAACGGAAGTGCTCTCACGAAGAGCTGCCCGGAGAAAATGAAAAGAAAACAGCAGAATGAGAATTTTTTGAGGAGGTAAATGCCTATGGCAAGGGGCGACGGAATCGACCGCACCAGTGTGCGGAATGCCAGAATGGCGGACACAGATGTCAGCAATATGCAGGCACACAATGAAAGAGAAAAAGAGTCCTATGTGAATCAGGACAT
>CAVELT010000239.1:0-2518 GCA_963616545.1 Dysosmobacter segnis
GTCATATCGGCATGTACCGGAACGAGGAGACCCATGAGCCGGTGGAGTACTTCTGTAAGCTGCCCAGTCCCATTGATGAACGGACGATCGTAGTCTGTGATCCCATGCTGGCCACCGGCGGCTCTGCGGTAGATGCCATTTCCCAGATCAAGGCGCACGGCGGAAAAAAGATCAAGTTTGTCTGCATCATCGCGGCGCCGGAGGGCGTGCAGAAGCTGAGCATGGTGCATCCGGACGTGCAGATCTACGTGGGAAATCTGGATCGCTGCCTGAACAAGAATGCCTATATCTGCCCGGGTCTCGGCGATGCGGGCGACCGGATCTTCGGCACGAAGTAAAGAACATAAATTTTTCGGAGACACGGTTTTTACTGTGTCTCTTTTGTGTCTGCAGACATGTTAGTATGCAGGCATAAAGCGAAGAAAAAATGACGCAGATCTATGCGAGGAGAAGAATATGCCGAACGAAGCAAAAAATTACGTGAATGATGATGTGACACCCAAGGCAGCGGAGGACGAGGCAGCGCCTGTAAATCCGTATGCAGACGGCAAGGATTATGTGAATAATGACGGAACGCCCAGACCGGCAGAGGACGAGGCGGCGCCTGTAAATCCGTATGCAGACGGCAAGGATTATGTGAATAATGACGGAACGCCCAGACCGGCAGAGGACGAGGCGGCGCCTGTAAATCCGTATGCAGACGGCAAGGATTATGTGAATAATGACGGAACGCCCAGACCGGCAGAGGACGAGGCGGCGCCTGTAAACCCGTATGCAGACGGCAGGGACTACGTGAATAACGACGAAACGCCCAGACCGGCGGAGGATGCGGAAGCACCGGAAAATCCCTATGACACCGGAAAAAAATATACAAATGATGAGGTGAAATATGACAAGCCGACAGACGACAGCTTCCGTCTTTTCCGTTCCGAGCGGCAGGAAGCGGCAAAGGAGGAAGAGGCTCTGATTGCCGGTGTGACACCGCTTGGTGAGGCCCCGTCGCCGGCATTCCATCAGCAGCGGGCGAATGCTGCAGCAGCGGCAGAAGCACCGGCAGCCGCTCCGCAGGCAGAGGCTCCGGCGGCAGCTCCGCAGCGTGACCTTGCCAATGAGGCGGCGCTGCGCAGTGAGCTGCTGAGTTCCATGCAGGCCGGAAAGAAAAAATCTGTATGGCAGAGACTGTTTCATCGCAAGAGCAGATATGATGCCATCGAGACGGCAATGCAGAATTATATTGCCGAAACAGATCCGCAAAGAAAAGAAAAAGCGGCCAATCAGCTGTATGAGAGCTGCAGAAATTACCTGGATAATCACCTGGAGACCTATACTGCCGGCAATAGACAAATCCAGAAAATCAGGGACCAGGACAAGCACCGCGTCAGAAAGCAGGCAGTGGTTCACATGCTGCGGATCATGGAATCCGGACAGCTGCCGGAGTTCTCCGGGAGCAGCAGTCGTTTTATGAACGTGAAGCCGGAGGGTAAGAAGGCAAAGCAGGGTACGAAGAAAACGAAGCTGAATTTCAGAGAGATCGAAGCCTCTCTGCGTGCCGGAAATAAGGGCGCTGAGGCTTACCGGGATCTGAAGGCAGCTATGCGGGATCCAAAGAAGAGCAATGTGCAGAAAAAGGGAGCCCAAAAAGGTCATGGCATGGGATAAAATATGGGAAAACAGATATTGGTGACCGGCGGTGCGGCCTCCGGAAAATCGAAATATGCGGAAAAGCGGATCCGGGAGCTGTTTGCAGCTTCGGCACTGCCGGGAAAGCGGCTCCTGTATCTGGCCACCATGCAGCGGGACGGCAGTCCGGAGACGGACCGCCGCATTGCCCGGCATCGGCAGCAGCGGCAGGGACGGGGCTTTGAAACCCTGGAAAGGTCCTGCTGCCTGGAGACAGTCCGACCATCGAACAGCGCAGAGAATGAAGCAGCGGATTTTTCCGGCTGCTTCATTTTGCTGGAGGATCTCGGAAACCTGCTGGCCAATGAGATGTATTCGCCGGCGGGACGGCTGTCGGGGCCGGGAGCGGCGAATCGGGATGGTGCGGACGGCGTGCTGCAGCAGGAGGAAGACGCTGCCGGGGAGGAAAATGCCTTATGCCGGTACATCCTGGATCCGCTCCGACGGCTGGCGGAGGAGGCGGAGGCATTGCTTATCGTCAGTAACGAGATTTTTACGGACGGCGGGGACTATGCGCCGGAAACCCTTCGCTATATCCGCTGCCTCGGCAGGCTGCACGGTCTTCTTTCGGAGACGGCGGATGAGGTGACAGAGGTGGTCTGCGGGCTGCCGCTGCAGATAAAGAGAGGAGAGCGCAAAGAAAGATGCTGAAATCCCTGATCATTGCCTTTTCCATGTATTCGAGACTGCCCGTGCCGCAGGTGAACTGGACGGAGAAAAGCATGCGCTATGCCATGCTTTTTTTTCCGTGGATCGGGATCGTGATCGGCGGGGCTGAGCTGGTGTGCTTTTGGGCGCTGTCGGCGTTGGGCGCCGGAGAGAGCCTGCGGGCAGCTGC
>CAVELT010000240.1:0-2492 GCA_963616545.1 Dysosmobacter segnis
CTGGTTCCGTTCCCGAACCTTCCGGCACAGATCACACAGACCTATGTGGACTATGTGGTTGCGGTAGATGAGATCGGCGATCCGACAAAGATCGCTACCGGCGCAGCAAAGCCGACAAAGGATCAGAGAAAGCTCCTGATGGCACAGTACTGCACAGACTTTGTAACCAGCACACCGTACTTCAAGGAGGGCTTCTCCTATCAGACCGGTGTCGGCGGTGCATCCATCGCTTCCACCATTTCCCTGATGGAGGTTATGAAGGAAAAGAACATTCACATGAGCTTCGGTGTCGGCGGTCTGACCAAGCCGATGTGCGATCTGCTGGATCAGGGTCTGGCTAAGTGCCTTGTAGATACACAGGACTTCGATCAGGATGCCATTGCAAACATCACCACAAACCCGAACCATTTCTATATCACAGCAGGCGAGTATGCAGATCCCTTCAATAAGGGTGCTTATGTGAATAAGCTGGATTTCGTTATCCTGGCTGCACTTGAGGTGGATACACATTTCAACTGTAACGTAGTGGTGGGCTCCGATGGTTACATCACCGGCGCACAGGGCGGACATCCGGATACTGCAGCAGGCGCAAAGTGCACCATCGTGATCGCGCCGATCATGCAGGGCAGAATTCCGACCATCTGCACAGATTGTACAACGGTAACCACACCGGGCGAGGACGTGGATGTTGTTGTAACCGATTACGGTATTGCCATCAACCCGAAGAGACAGGATCTCATCGAGGCAACCAAGAATTCCGGACTTCCCTTCAAGACTATTGAAGAACTTCGCGATATCGCTTATTCTATTACAGGCGAGCCGGAGAAGGTACAGTTCGGTGACCGTGTAGTGGGTATCATCGAGGCCCGTGACGGTTCCATCATGGACGTAGTACGTGAGATCAAGCCCTTCGCGTTTAAGGACTGATCCATAGAATAGAACGGACGGGCACATAGCTGCGCCTGTTCGCGTGTAAGAAATAAGCCCCGGCGGGTTTGCGGCAGCTTGTCTGCTGTTGACTCACCGGGGCTTTTTCGGTTTCTTATCGGGTATCCGGTGACATTCTTGAGGACGGAGAAAAAAGATGAACACTGCAGAATGGAAGCACTATATCGAAAATGCGATTCGGGAGGCGCTGCTGGGGGAGGTCAGAACCTCGCCGAAGCCGGGGCTGGTGGATCAGATTGACTGCGGCGCCCATACGGATATGGATCTGCATACCTTCGAGAAGAGCACGGATGCCATAGCCCCCTATTTGGCGGACATGTTCATGGCGGGCTTTGCACCGGAGGAGGAAACGGCAGAAGAAAAGCTGGAGATCGAGGAGCTGGACGCCGGGGCGGCACCGGAGGAGACTGCCAAGGAAGCTGCCGGACAGAATAGCGAAGAAGGCAGAGAAACAGAAGAGGAGTGCCTTTTCCGGAAGATCCGCCGCATCGGTGTGGAGGCGGAAAAAGCCATGTTTGCGGCCACAGAGGGCGTCAATACACACAAGGGCATGCTCTTCACTATGGGCATTGTTCTAGCGGCGGCAGGGCTGCATTTCCGCCGGCAGAGCAGTGAAGAAGCCCTTTGTGCGGTGAATGAGGAGACGGTGAGCCGCGTACGTGCGGTGCTTGCCGGGAGAGAGGGAGAAAACACAGAGACCGGCCCCTTTGCACAGGAGGTGCTGTGGCTTTGCCGGGATATGTGCCGCCGCATTCTCGGTGAGGAATTTCTGGCCATGGAGAAGCGGGAGCCGGTGACCCACGGCGAGAGGCTGTTCCGGGAATATGGCGAGCGCGGGATCCGGGGACAGGCGGAGCAGGGCTTTCCGATCCTTCGCGAAGTCGCCTTTCCGGAGATGGAGAAGTACCGGGCGCCGCTTCCGGAGCTTCGCGGCGGTATCCGCATGCACCGGCTGCTGTGGAGGGAAATGTCTTTGGCGGAAAATCCCTGGGAGAGCGAGGCCTATCTCAATGCGGTTAACCTGCAGGTGCTTCTCCGCGTGATGGCGGAGCTGAATGACACCAATGTGGTGACGCGCAGCTCTTATGAGGAAATGCAGCAGCTGCAGGAGGAGAGCCGGCGGATCCTGTCCATCGGCGGCGGCTTCACGGAACAGGGGATGACTGCCCTGCTGACCCTGAATCAGAGCTGCATACAGCGAAATATCAGTCCCGGAGGTGCGGCGGATATCCTGGCGGTGAGCATTCTGCTGTGGCGGCTGCAGGAGCTGAGCCTGGCATTGCTGATCGTGTAGTGCCTGGAAAATGCCGATCAAAAATCTTCGAAAATTCAAAAAATCTGCTTGACGGAAGAAAACAGATCTGATATGATTTTTGAGTCGCTTCGAACGGGGCGACTCAAAAGTGAAGATGCAGAGGTATCGAAGTGGTCATAACGAGGCGGTCTTGAAAACCGTTTGTCCGCAAGGGCGCGTGGGTTCGAACCCCACCCTCTGCGCTTGAATCGAAAAGATTCAAAAAGGTGCTTGACAAAAACGAGATGGT
>CAVELT010000241.1:0-2454 GCA_963616545.1 Dysosmobacter segnis
TCACCATGGCGCTCAACATCATTACCCCCATCGTGCTGACTGCACTGGGCATGATCCTGCCGATGATCGCAAAGAAGGAGCAGCAGGCGTAAGTGCTTTAAATGATTATAATGAGAAATGTCTGCAGATCCAATTATGTCACTGTGACATACCAGGGATACGAAAGTCGTATTAACCGCTTTCTGCGCAAATGTGCTATCATGGGGACTATCAAACGGGCTTCGCGACAGCTTGGCTGGCGGGTGCCCGTTTGATGCCTTAGCGGCGAGCGTATCAAAGACTTTGCGGAAGCAAAGTCTTCCTCTAGGAATACATAACGAGGTGACTGAAGATGAGACTGAAGTATACGGGCATGACATTTGCAGACGGACTGACCAACGGCAAGATCTACGAGGGCAGAGAGATGAATCCCTTCTGCTTCCTGGTACAGGATGACAGCGGAAGCCAGCGCATCTATTCCCGCGAGAATCCCCGTCCGGTGACCGGCAGCTCTGTCGGCGGAAGATGGGATATTGTGGACTGAGACGCTCTGCAGGAGATAAAAAAAGAGAGGGCAGCTGCCGTTGGCGGCTGTCCTCTCTTTTTTCTTTTAGCACTCGCTAAATGAAAACATTTACCAAAGCTACCGCGACATTTTACACGGGAGGGTTTATAATAAGAGCATGTATGTCCGCACTGCTGCGGACAGAAAATTTGCGGGGCGGGAGCGTCCCGGGGTGCTGGGAGAAAAGGTATGAAGGAAGAAAAACTGAAGAGAGCAGACTATTTTAAGAATCGTGAGCTGTCCTGGCTGCAGTTCAATATGCGGGTACTGGCGGAGGCCGGCAATCCCCGGGTGCCGCTGGCCGAGCGGCTGACCTTCGCCTCCATTTACCAGACAAACCTGGACGAGTTCTTCATGGTGCGTGTGGGCACCCTGATGGTGCAGATCGAGTCCGGTGAGAAGGTGCGCGAGAACAAGACCAATATGACGAGTGCCGAGCAGGTGGCAGCCATCGTCAGCCAGGTGAAGCTGCAGGAGAAGCGCAAGGCCGCTGTTTACGAGCAGCTGATGGGCGAGCTGGAGCCGGAGGGCATCCGCGTCATCAATTTCCAGAAGCTGTCCAAGCTCGAGCAGGTACAGCTGGAGAGCTATTTCGATACGGCGATCCGTCCCTATCTTTCGCCGATGATCGTGGGCAAGCAGCAGCCCTTCCCCTTCCTGCACAATCGTGCGCTCTATGCGGTGGTGCTGCTGACGGGCAAAAACAAGAAGAAAAAGATCGGTATTGTACCCTGCTTCAACCCGGTGTTCAAGCGCCTCATCGAGATTCCGGACCGGAAGGGCTGCTTCATGCTGTCCGAGGAGCTGATTCTGCACTTTGTATCCAAGCTCTATCCGGGCTATCAGATCCGGGAGAAGTCGGTGATCCGCGTGACCCGGAATGCCGATATCGATGCCAATGATGTTTACGATGAGGACCTGGATTTCCGCGGCATCATGGAGGAGCTCCTCAAGAAGCGGAATAAGCTGAACCCGGTGCGGCTGGAGCTTTCCCGCGACATCAACGAGGAGGAGCAGAAGGAGCTGGCCAAGTATCTGAACATTCCGAAGGAGCACATCATCCGGAGCGGAACGCCGCTGGATCTTTCCTTCGTCTTCCAGCTGCAGAGCTTCCTGCGGGAGAAGCCGTCCCTTTTCTATCAGAAGCGGAGTCCCAGAATGTCGCCGGCGCTGGTCAAGGGCGAATCCATCCTCGACCAGATCGAGCGGAAGGATGTGCTGCTGTCCTATCCCTTTGAGAGCATGAAGAGCTTCATCAGCATGCTGCGGGATGCGGCAGAGGACGAGACGGTGCAGTCCATCAAGATCACGCTCTACCGCGTGGCAGGCCATTCTCAGATCGTGGATGCCCTCTGTGATGCCGCGGAGAACGGCAAGGAGGTCGTGGTACTGGTAGAGCTGCGGGCCCGCTTCGATGAGGCCAACAACATTGAAATGTCTCACCGTCTCGAGGATGCCGGCTGTCAGATCATCTACGGCCTCGGCAGCTACAAGGTACACTCGAAGCTCTGCCTCATTACGCGGAAGAAGGAGAGCGGCGTCGCCTACATTACCCAGGTGGGCACCGGCAACTACAACGAGAAAACCGCCAGCCTCTATACCGATCTTTGTTTAATGACGGCGAATCAGGAAATCGGGCGCGATGCGGCTGAGGTCTTCCGCTGCCTCATGATGGGAGATACGGTGGAGAGCAATGGCGTGAAGCACCTGCTGGTGGCGCCCAACTGTCTGCAGAATCGTGTGCTGGAAATGATGGATGAGCAGATTGCGCTGGCGGAGGCCGGAAAGCCCGCCTATATCGGTGTGAAGATCAATTCCCTGACGGACAAGACCATCATCCAGAAGCTGGTGGCGGCGTCACAGGCCGGCGTGAAGATCGAGCTGATCATCCGCGGTATCTGCTGTCTGAT
>CAVELT010000242.1:0-2431 GCA_963616545.1 Dysosmobacter segnis
AAGCTCCTCCGCTGTCATCCGCTCCTTCTCAGCGACCCGCTGAAGCTCCGGTGTCACAATGCCCTTCCGGGCAGCCTCCATCTGTGTTGTGTAATTTCTCATAGCAGCCTCCTGAAATACCCCGCATGCGGATACTGCACATACATAGAAAGGCACGAGCCGGCAAGAAGCTCTGCGAGCACAGAAAAGCCATCGCAACGCGGCAAGCATTACGATGGCTCAGAGACCCATTTATGTTTCCTACGTTGGCATTATCCACATCAGGTTTTACGGGTCTGGGAACGCATCCCACTCTCAGCCTGCTTCCTGCGCAAGCTCCCCTTTTGTTTTGGCGACAAGTCCGTGCAGGCTTTGCCTGCGGATCATCATCGCTCTGTTTGTACCGTCTCAGTATACCATCCTGCTTCCCGGGACGCAAGAGCATTCAGCGGGTACAGACAAAGCAGCCCGCCTCCTTCGTGATATGAAAGCCCTTCTGCACCTTCCGCGCCACAAAGTCCCGGAACTCCTTGTAGTGGTTCAGCAATACACTGTTCTGATTCCCGTGGCAGGACAGAATATAAGCAATCAGCGGCTCCGGCTTGTCCAGCTCGATGGCATCCTCATAGCGCCGGCATGTCACCGACGAAAAATAAGGCACAAGCCGCTCTGCCCCGTTTTCGAGACCGAAGCGTTCATAGAGTCGTTCCGCCGAGAGCACGATATCGGGATCAAATTCCTGCACCAGTGCCGTGATCTCCTGCATATGCCGCCTGCCGTAGGTGGCCGCGAGAAATGCACCGCCCGGTCGAAGCACCCGCCTCACCTCCTGCAAAACCTTTCCGATATCCTCCACGTAAAAAAGAAGATGATTCGCGATCACAAGATCAAAGCACTGCGGACCATAGGGAAGCGCGGCGCAGTCAAAGACCCCGAAGGAAAAGCGCGGATCCGTCAATTGCCGTTCCGTTTCCCGCACCATGCCCTCGGAGATATCCGAGAGAACGATGCCAATGTCTTCGGGCAGCACATCCCGGTTTTCGGTCCACAGGGCGCCGTTGCCGCAGCCGATTTCCAGGATCCGCATGCCCGGCCGGATTCCGGCCTGCTGCAGCAGCCAGTGAAACCAGGGCTCCGGGTTCTTCGAATAATCCCGGTGCAGTGCAATGCGGGCCTCGATGTTCTGGGCATTCAGATACTGGGTCTTCAGACTCCGCTCCATCGCCGTCAGATGGATCAGCTCCAGCATGCTGTTCCAGTTGATCTCCTGTCGGTTGCCCAGGGCCTCCTCTGTCTCATCGATGGCTTCGATCATGGACTCCATCTCTCCGATACGCTCCCGCAGCATCCGCTTCTGCATGCGCAGAGAATCCACAAGAAGTGTCCGGTCTCTGGAGGCCACCGTCATTTCCCTGATATCCTCCAGCGAAAAGCCCAGATACTTGAGCAGCAGGATCTGCTGGAGCTTTGCGAGGTCCGCATCCGTGTAGCGCCGGGCGCCTCCCGCCGTCACCATGGACGGCTTCAGGAGGTTTTTCTGGTCATAATAGCGGATGGTGCGCAGCGTTACATGCGCCTTCCGCGCAAAGGCCCCGGAGCTATAGTATTTTTCTCCGCTCGCGGCCAATCAGTAATGCACCTTTCCCTCGGCCACAGCCTTGAGATGGGCGCCGTAAGGGCTCTTGCCGTAGCGCTGTGCCGATTCCATCAGCCGTTCCTTGTCAATCCACTGATTGATGTAGGCGATCTCCTCCGGCGCCGAAATGGTGATGCCCTGGCGCTGCTCGATCATGCGTACGAAATCCGCTGCCTCCACCAGGCTGTCCATGGTTCCCGTGTCGAGCCAGGCAAAGCCGCGGCCCAGAAGCTGTACGTTCAGGTCCCCGTTCTGCAGGTAAATGTCGTTGAGGGTCGTGATCTCCAGCTCACCCCGGGCAGAGGGCTGCACCTCCTTTGCCTTCGCGCTGACACCTGCCGGATAGAAATACAGTCCCGTCACGGCATAGTTGGACTTGGGCTCCGCCGGCTTCTCTTCAATGGAAACAGCCTGGCCCTTCTCATCAAATTCCACGATGCCGAAGCGCTCCGGATCCGTCACATAGTAGCCGAAAACCGTTGCCTTGCCGTTCTCTGCGTCTGCCTTCGCGGTACGCAGCAGTCTGCCGAAGCCGTTGCCGTAGAAAATGTTGTCGCCCAGCACCATGGCGCAGGCATCATCACCGATGAACTCCTCTCCCAGCAGGAAGGCCTGCGCCAGTCCGTCCGGTGACGGCTGCACCTTGTAGGACAGGTTCAGTCCGAACTGACTGCCGTCTCCCAGCAGCGCCTCGAAGCGCGGCGTATCCACCGGCGTGGAGATGATCAGAATGTCCCGGATGCCCGCCAGCATCAGCGTAGACAGGGGATAATAGATCATGGGCTTGTCATAGACCGGCAGCAGCTGCTTGCTGGT
>CAVELT010000243.1:0-2427 GCA_963616545.1 Dysosmobacter segnis
CAGATCAGCATGGAGCCGATGATGGCATCCTTGTCCCGTACATAGGGGCCGGCCAGGTAGCCGTAGCTCTCCTCGAAGCCGAAGATGAAGCGCTCCGCCTCACCGTCTGCCTCCAGCTGTGCGATCTGGTCGCCGATCCACTTGAAGCCCGTCAGGGTATGACGCAGCTCCACGCCGTAGTGCTCTGCCACCTTGTCGGCCAGCGGTGTGGAAACGATGGACTTCACCGCCACCGGATTCTTCGGCATGGTGCCCTTCTCGATCCGTCCTGCCGCGATGTAGTCCAGCAGCAGCACGCCCATCTCATTGCCGGATACCAGCTCGTAGGAGCCGTCCGGACACTTCATGGCAATGCCGACGCGGTCTGCATCCGGGTCGGTGGCCAGCATCAGATCGGCGCCGGTTTCCTTTGCCAGTGCCAGGCCCTTCTCCAGAGCGGCATAGATCTCCGGGTTCGGATAGGAGCAGGTGGTGAAGTAGCCGTTCGGATACTCCTGCTCCGGCACGATGGTAATGTCGGTGATGCCCATGTCCTTCAGGACCCGGGTAACCGGTACCAGTCCGGTGCCGTTGAGCGGTGAATACACCAGCTTGAGCCCTGCGGTCTTGCAAAGCCCCGGCCGTACCTGATAGGACTCGATGGCCGCATACAGTGCTTCCTTGCAGTCATCCTCCACAAACTTGATGAAGCCCTTCTCTACGCCCTCGGCAAAGCTCATGTACTTTGCACCGGTCAGCACATCCGTCTTCTGAATGGAATCATAGACCACAGCCGCTGCATCATCGGTCATCTGGCAGCCGTCCGGTCCGTAGGCCTTGTAGCCGTTGTACTTTGCCGGGTTGTGAGAAGCCGTCACCATAATGCCCGCATTGCAGTGATAGTAGCGGGTGGCGAAGGACAGAGCCGGCACCGGCATGAGCTCGTCATAGATGCGCACATGAATGCCGTTGGCGGCGAGAACACCGGCTGCCTCTCTTGCAAAGTTCCATCCCTTCAGTCTGGAATCATAGCTGATGGCCACGGTCTGGGTACCGCCCTGGGTCTTCACCCAGTCTGCCACACCCTGCGTTGCCTGCCGTACCACCCAGATGTTCATCCGGTTCGTACCGGCACCCAGTGTGCCTCTGAGTCCTGCGGTACCGAACTGCAGTGCCACCGCAAAGCGCTCCTTGATGGCGGCATCGTCGCCCTGAATTTCTCTCAGCTCCTTGTTCAGATCAAAATCGATCAGATCTGCCTGCAGCCACCGCTCATATTCGTCCTGATACATAGATGATTCCTTCCTTTCGCCCGAGGGCTCTTTTTTGTTATTTAGCACTAGAACGCCAAAATATATTGCTGTTTTAACTATACTAAATTCACAATAGAGCGTCAAGGCGGCCGAGCAGATAGCTGCGTTCATTTCGCGCCGGATCCGCCAGTACCTCCTGCAGCAGCGCCTGCAGAACCCTGCCGATCTCCGGTCCCTTCGGCACACCTGCCGCCATCAGATCCTTTCCGTTGACCGCCAGCATTCCTGTGCCAATGCAGTCGCCCCGCCGCAGAATCGCCCGTCCCTTTTTCTCCAGCGCCGCCAGGCTTTCCCGGGCCGCTGTCTGCTGCTCTGCTGCCGCCGGCGCGTTAGACATGCCCGGTTCCGTGTTCTTTTCTTCGCCGAAGACATTATCCGAAGAAGACAACAGCGCCTGCCGGAGAGACAGGGCATCGAACCAGAGCTCTGTGCCGTAGTCTGCCATCTGCTGCCGGATCTCTGTCTCATTTTCCGGAAGCGCATCCCGGAAAAGCTGCCCGAAGGACAGGGCATAGTGAAGGGTATCGTTGTCCAGCTTCAGCTCACGCAGGATCCGCTTCGTGTCCGCCGGCAGCTCCCGGAGCAGCATGCCCCAGCGAAGACCCTTCTTCGCCGGAATCTCGCCCGAAAGCCGGGGGAAATCCGCGAGCTTCGGAAAGTCCGCTGTCACATAGGGGGCAAGTCCCGTGTCAAACACCAGCTGCAGCCGCTCCGGGTGCTTCGACAGCAGAAGCTTCGTGAGCTCCGCGGCGATCCGCTCCTTCGATACCTTCTCAAGGTTCGGCGCCAGCGCGGAAACGGCCGCCAAGGTCTCCGCTTCGATGGCGAAATCCAGCTGGGCAGAGAAACGGATGGCCCGAAGCATGCGCAGCGCATCCTCCTGAAAGCGGTGCAGGGGATTCCCCACCGCCCGGATCTGCCGCTTTTCAAGGTCGTCCATACCGCCGAAGTCATCCACGATGCCGGCCCGCTCATTGCAGGCCATGGCATTGATGGTGAAATCCCGGCGGGCCAGATCCTCGTGGAGGGAGGGCGTGAAGATCACCTCCTTGGGATGGCGGCCGTCCAGATATTCGCCGTCGATCCGGTAGGTGGTGACCTCATAGCCCGTCAGCTGCTCTTCCTCCCGCATCAG
>CAVELT010000244.1:0-2389 GCA_963616545.1 Dysosmobacter segnis
AGGCCAGAACCGGCGTCAAGGTGGACAGCAGCAGTATGCGGCCGGGAGATCTGATTTTCTATGCCAACAGGCGGGGAACGGTCAACCATGTGGGTATGTATATCGGCAACGGTCAGGTGGTGAATGCCGCCTCCACCCGTTCCGGTATCCGCATTTACCGCTGGAATTACCGGACACCGGTGGCCATCCGGAATGTAATCGGAAATTAAGGCGTAAAAAGAGGCCCGCAGCATAGCTGCGGGCCCTTTGACACCGGATTTCGCGAAGGCTTAGGGAAACGCTGATTAAAGCGTTTCCCGGTGCTTTTTCAAAAGTGATTCGATGCTTCTACAGCAGCGCCGCCTTGAATTCGGCGGGGCAGAAGCAGTAGAAATGGGTGGGCCGTCCCTGATGCGTCTGGCCCTGCTGCCGGCGCTTATCCTCCGTGAGCGAAACCACCCGGAGCTCCAGGAGCTTTGCCAGGATACGGCTGGCAGAACGGGGCGTAATGCCCAGAAGCTTGGAAAGGGTCTGGGAGCTGAGAATCTGCTTTTCGTCCTGCTGGAACATGCTGCAGAGCTTCAGGATATTGGTTTCGTTGATGCCGTAGGTTCTGGCAAACTGCAGCGCCTTCTCATTGGAGTAGTTGTAGATCAGCTTGGTATCGGCAGAGAGGGGGCCGGCCACGGTGCCCTCTTCCCCGACAAAAAAGGCATCGTTTCTGCCGTAGCGATTGGCCTCCAGCAGCGCATGCTCGGAGAAGTAGCGGCTGCGCTCCTGAGAGGAGCCGATGCCGGCACCGATGCGGAAGGGGAAATTGATCTTTTTCTTAAACTCCAGCAGGGCAGGACGGAGAAAGTCCACATCCCGGGTGCCGGCTTCCACCTGGGCATGCATTTCGAACTGATTGAAGCCCTGCTTGATGGAAAAGTGCATATGGTTGTTTTTCCGGTAATCTGTCAGCAGCTTGTATACCGTGGCCTCCCGGTACTCCTGCTCCTCCTGCTCGATGTCCTCGGAGAAGGGGAGCCGCATGAGAATGTTCAGCTCATCCTTCTGGCTGATCTTGTTGAGCTTCAGCTCATTCAGGGCATTTCGGATGGACTTGATGATCATATCCTCGGAGGGAAAGACAGCATAGTAGGGAATACCGAGCTCGTCCAGGCGGCGCAGATTGTTGATGGAACGGGAGAGAATGCAGTCAATGCGGCCGTCATTCCAGAGGCGCTGGGCGAAGGCTGTGATGTGCTTATAGTCATAGTGCGTGTCGGTGAAAAAATAGGGACACTCCTCCTCCGGCAGATACTGAGGTACATCCATGTAGGCATTGGTCACGGTCAGAAAGTCGCAGAACACCCGGTTCAGCCGGATGTCCGGATGCTCGATCTGGAATTTCAGCAGAATAGACAGCACGTCAATGGGTTCGTAGGCGGTAAAGGTGCAGGGGATCCGGATATCCGGGAATTTACCCTTGATGTAATGGTAGCCCAGCTCGCCGGAGAAAAAGATGACATCGCACTTTTC
Organism: Dysosmobacter segnis; assembly: GCA_963616545.1. Classification (GTDB taxonomy): domain Bacteria; phylum Bacillota; class Clostridia; order Lachnospirales; family Lachnospiraceae; genus Oribacterium. The sequence continues at coordinate 1,504 of CAVELT010000244.1, forward strand.
CCGGCAATCTGCATAAATCTCGTCGATATCGCTCATTTTGCTGTAAATATATTTATAGAACTGACAGCCGAAATCGTGCTCGGCAATTACCTTGTCCACCGGCTCCAGAGAATGGTCCGGGCTTACGATGGCTACATTGATCATGTCTTGCTACCTCCCTCGCTTTTCCGATATTCTAGCATTAGTTAAGGACAGGGTCAACCATGTCTTTAATCTGAGACACGGCCGACTGTTCAAATAATGCAGAACAGAAATTCACATTTTTCGGGTGGATTTTGCGCAGGAAATGGAGTATACTAGAAAAACGCTTTGATCAGCGTTTCCGTAAGAAAACGTAATTTTACATAGTATGAATATAAAGGGGTTCCATGGGCAGACCGAAGGGAAGTAAAAACAGAAGGGGCAGCGGGAAGACTGCCGGAAAAAAGAATACAAAACGTACAGAGGTGAGAAATGCGCCGCTGATGGGAGATGAGGTTGCCATTATCGTGACCTTCGCCGTCGCTATGCTTCTGCTGCTCAGCAATTTCGGACTTTGCGGACCGATCGGTGCGGCATTCCGGGGACTGCAGCTGGGGCTCTTCGGCACCATCGGCTATATTTTTCCGCTGGTGCTGCTGTTTGCGGTGGTTTTTCTGCTGTCCAATGCGGACAATGCCTATGCGGTGCTGAAGATGACGGCAGCGCTTTTTATGCTGGTCTTTCTGGCGGGTATACTGGCGCTCTGTACGGGCTACGGCGTGGAGGGCATGAGTCTCCTGGAGTTTTTCCAGGCCGGTGCGGAGGGTACTCTCGGCGGCGGCGCTGTGGGCGGTGCACTGGGGCTTGTATTGCACATGGTCTTCGGACAGGTCGGCGCGGTGCTGCTGCTTCTGGTGGCCATTCT
>CAVELT010000245.1:0-2355 GCA_963616545.1 Dysosmobacter segnis
TGGTGAACCAGCGCAGGAATTCGCATGCCGCATACTCATGGGCCGGATCCGAGCAGGTCACTGCCATGCTGGCACCCTGCTGCACACGCACATTGGTGCCGTCCTCCATCAGCGGTGCCGGCAGCACGAGATAGTCAATGGCCTTACTGCTGCCGTCCGGCTGCTCCACCTGATCCGGAAAATACATAGCCGATGCCGTAGAGCCGGTATAAGCCAGAATCTCCCCCGTTTTCACATCATCGGAACGGAATTTTCCGGCACTGGCAAAATAGCCCTTCACGTAGGGAACATAATAATTGTCCCACAGCCGCCGTATCTTCTCCTTATCCGCCTGAATCTGCACCTCGCCGTTTTCTACAGAAAAAAGCTCCGTTCCCATCTGCTTCATGCCGATCACAAAATAGTTGGACATGGAATCCCGCCCGTAGAAGGCTTTGCCGTCATCCGGTATATCCGGTGTCTGCGCATCCGTCCATTCATAATAGAGCTTTGCGGTCGCCGTAATGCCCTCCGTGGTGGACAGATCCGAAAGGGAGGCGCCGGTGGCTTCCGCAAAGGGCTCCCAGTCGGTCTTGTTGATCATCATGATTTCCGTAGACTTCGCCACAGGAAAGAGATACAGTGCCCCGTCATCGTCAAAATACCCCTCCTTCACATAGGCATCCACATATTCTGCCAGCTCGTCCTCCGTGAAATATTTTGTGAGGTCCACCAGCTTTCCCTGGTGCTCCATGGAATATGCGGTATCTGCATAGGTAGAAAAGAGATTCGGCAGTGCCTGCGAGCCGACCTTTCCGGCGGCAGATTCTGTCACCGCCTTCTCGAGGTCCGACACAGAGCCCTGACTGTAGCCCTCCACATAAATGCCCTCGTCCTTTCCCACGGTGCTGTTGAATTCGGAGACCAGCTCATCAAATGCCGCCTGCTGGGCGCCGTTGTAATAATGCCAGATGGTCAGCGATACCGGACTGCTGGGATCCAGCTTCACCGCCGCAGTCTGTCCTTCGCTGCCCGCGCTCCCCTTTACGCCGCCGCAGCCGCAGAGCAGAATCGCCGACATTAGCACCGTCATACCCCGCTTTGCCGAAACTGCTGCCTTCATATTTCTGACTTTCATCCTGATATTCCCCCGTTTCTCTGTTCCGCCGATGTCTCCGGTCTCCCAGCTGTTCTGTCAGCGATACCGGACTTCACCATCCCGCTGATTGTTTTCAGCAGCTGCTTTGTCTCCAGCGGCTTCGAGATATGCGCATTCATACCGGCTTCCCGGGCCTTGATCTTGTCCTCCACAAAGGCATTCGCTGTCATGGCAATGATGGGAATACTTCCTGCATCGGCCCGCTGCATGGCGCGGATTTCCTTTGTCGCCTCATAGCCATCCATGACAGGCATCATGATGTCCATGAGTATGGCCTGAATCTCACCGACAGCAGACTGTCGGAACTGCTCCACTGCCTCCCGGCCGTTCCATGCCTCCACGACCCGGATGCCCTCTTCCTCCAGCTGAAAGCGGGCCACCTCCATGTTCAGCTCATTGTCCTCCGCCAGAAGAATTTTCACTCCCCTGAGAGAATAGCTCTCCTGCTTCGCAGCTGCCTGCTCCTTATGCTCTGCCGTATCAAGGGCAAAGGGCAGCAGCACATCAAAGACCGTGCCCTTCCCCTTTTCGCTTTCCACGGTAATGGTGCCGCCCATCTTGTCTACAATGCTTTTTGCGATGGACATGCCCAGTCCGGTGCCTTCATATTTTGAGCGTGCGGAAACATTCTCCTGTGTAAAGGGCTCAAAAATCCGCTGCAGAAATTCCGGACTCATGCCGATTCCTGTATCCCGGCATTTAAACTCTATCATCACAGTTTTGCCGTCGTTGGAAAGCTCCCGACAGCTGATAAAAATTTTCCCGTTGTCCTTGTTGTACTTAATGGCATTGACAAGAATATTCATCATAAGCCGTTTAAAGTAAATCGCACTGCCGACCAGTCTCATATGCGAGGCACTGCAGTCCTCCTCCAGAATGGAAATATTTCTTTCCTCTGCCTGCCGTCTGACCGTCTGATAAACATCAGCAGCGATCTCCCAAAGATCAAAGGACTCATTCTCCAGTACGATCTCCCCGGATTCCAGCTTGTTCATATCCAGAACCTCGTTGATGAGCTCCAGCAGGATCTTCGATGCGCCGCGGATCTTCCTTCTGCACTCTGCCTGTCTCTCCAGATCATCCTTGTAGCGTTCGCCGATATCCAGCATGCCCATGATGCCGTTGATGGGTGTCCGAATGTCATGAGACATGCGCAGCAGAAAATCCGTCTTGGCCCGGTTGGCTCTGTCCGCCTCCTCCTTTGCCGCGATCAGCTC
>CAVELT010000246.1:0-2347 GCA_963616545.1 Dysosmobacter segnis
TCATATCGGCATTCCTCTGCCGGTCTTAATTTCAGCTCCATAGCCGCCTCCTTTATCTCTGTCGCGAAGCCCATTAAGGCATCCAACGGGCACCCGATAGCCAAGCTATCGCGAAGCCCGCTTGACAATGAAAACTTTGCTGTCGCAAAGTTCTTGTTACGCTCGCCGCTAAGGCATCCAACGGGCTCCCGATAGCCAAGCTATCGCGAAGCCCGTTGGATTACGAGCATACCATACTTACTAAAGGAAGTCCACATTCGCAAGTTTTTCTGTCCATTTTGCCGAGAAAAAGCTATAATGAATGCATTGCAAAAATATGGCATCCGGTGGTGTCCTGTTCACACCGCCGGATCGGAAACGAGGACAAAATATGCTGCTTTCCCATTCACAGAAGGACATCGATTTACAGGAGAACTGGCCCATCCGCTTTTACGAAAGCCGGGAGCCTCTGGCGCGGCTTGCGGCACTGGAAAAACGCCTCAGTGCTTCCCCTGCAGATCCGAAAGACCAAACGCGACGGGAGATCCTGCTGCAGCGCTTCCCGGCGCTTGAGCAGGGAAAGGAGCCGGAAAGAGACGGCTTCATTGCCGCCTGGATGATGCTCCTCATCGTGGGCCGCAGCGGCGTGAATTTCCTGAACCGGAAGAAACTGAAAAAGGACATTGAGACACAGCTCAATGCCCTCGGGATTCTCAACTGCAGCACAGATCCCGCCCTTCTCGCCCGGGAATGGGAAAGCTTCGCCTCCCTCTGGATCGAAACCTGTGTCCGGGACCGCACCTATACCTCCACTGCCTTCGGCATGTTCCATCTGAAGGATGACCGGCTGGCGGGAAAAATCGCCGCAGAGATCGACGAAGCCACCCGGCTCATCCCCGCAAAATTCGGTTATGAAAAGGAATGCGCCGATTTTCGCGCGGTCGTGGTCCGCTGCTTCGAGCAGAGTATCGAAAACGGCGGCTATTACTGGCAGAAGCACATGTCCGCTCAGGAATAGAGCCGATCCAGCAGCTCGTCCACATCCACCTCATAGCCCTCGGGATCCCGGGGGTTGAGACGCACATGCACCGTCTGTCCGACCACCTCCCGGCCGGGATACTCCTCCAGCTCCCCGCTGGTGAGATCCTGGGTTTCTCCGGTCTGCGGATCTGTATACCGGCAGATCAGAAAATAGCTCATACCTGTATCCGCCCCGAAGCGAAGACTCCGGCTGACGCCCAATACGGTGGCATCCACTGTGCCGCTGCGGCCGTCCAGGATCTGCGGCACCCGGTTTCCCTCTGCATCTGCTTCGCCCAGATTGATCTTAAAGAAGACCTGACGTCCGAAGAAGCCCGTCTGACCGCCGCCCAGAAGATAAAAGCCCGGCAGCAGCAATATGGCCGCCAGGATGCTTCCTGTGGCGAAGGGCTCGGTTTCCTTCTCAAAAAAGCTCATATACCAGCCGGTCAGAAGACACAGCACTGCTATCAGAATCAGCAGCATACCCAGCCGACGCTGCTTCCTGATTTCTTTTTCTTTATCTTTATCCTTATCCATCTATACTCGAAGAAGCCTCCCGTATACTTTATTCACCATAATTCTTTTCCCATTGCTCTATGATAGCCTCAATTTCCTCATCTGTGAAGTCCTGATTATCCAACGGGCTTCGCGACAGCTTGGCTGTCGGGTGCCCGTTGGATGCCTCAGCGGCGAGAGTGGAGAAGTTTGCATCGGGCAAACTTCGTAACGATCTGACATGCATCGAAGATGCATGCTTGCCAGAGGCAAGTTCATCGAGAGCGACAGGCTCGAGATGAATCGTGTCAGCCCCTGCCTCCACCCGGCTGTCCCGCCCGAAGACATTATCCCCTGAAGCCAGATACCGGCGGGCATCCTTCAGAAAGCTGCCGGTGATCAGGAGCATAACGAGGCCGATGGGAAAGGCCGCAATGATGGATACGGACTGGAGATTGGCCATGGAGCTGTCGGAAAAGACCAGCGCCATGGGCAGAAGAATCAGAAGCACGGACCAGAAGCCCTTCATGAGGGCATGGGGCTCTTCATCCTCCCGAAGCTCACGATAGCTGTACTGCGCCGCCACCAGTGCGATGGAGTCGAAGGATGTGGCATAGAAGGCGATCATGGCGAGGATCAGCACAAGCAGCACGAGTCCCGCGCAGGGCAGAGTCTGCAGCATCCGGATAATGGTCAGGTAGAGGCTGCCGCATTCATGATAGACGGAAAGCACGTCCAGCCTGCCCAGCATCTGCAGTCCCATCGTATAGTTGCCGAGCACCACGAAGCTCACCAGGGTGCTGCCGAGGCCGAAGACGTAGCCGCCCAGAATGGTCTGCCGGATGGTCCG
>CAVELT010000247.1:0-2280 GCA_963616545.1 Dysosmobacter segnis
GTGCGATCCGCCGGAGGCTGCTAAGGAAATGCTGAATTAATCAGCATTTCCTTAGTAAGCAATTACAGCTGCTGCAGCCGTCGGCGGTAGTAGCCGGTTTTGGTGCATTCGCAGAGTCCGCGGATCTCCAGCTCCAGCAGCACGGAGGACAGAATCTCTGCGGGTAGTCCGGTTTTGGCGGCCAGTACCTCTGCGTGATCCGCCTCCGGCTGCAGGGCGGCATACACACGGCGCTGCAGATCGGAAAGCTGCTGAAGGTCTACGCTCAGCTGTAGCTGCTTTCCGTCCCGGCTCAGGTGCAGGTATTCCAGCACCTCCTCTACGGAGCTCAGCAGAGAGGCGCCCTCCTGGATCAGGTGATTGCAGCCGACGGAAAGACGGTCCGTGATGCGGCCGGGGACGGCAAAGATCTGCTTTCCCTGCTCCAGTGCATTGCCCACCGTGATGAAGGTGCCGGAGCGCTGCTTTGCCTCGATCACTAGCACTGCATCTGCAAGAGCGGAAATGATGCGGTTCCGGCTGGCAAAATGCTGCGGCAGGGGCGCTCTTCCCAAGGGCAGCTCCGACAGGATGCCGCCGCCGGTCTCCAGAATCTGTTCATAGAGGCGGAAATGACTGGCCGGATAGCAGATGTCCAGCCCGTTTCCCAGTACGGCAAAGGTCCTGCCGCCGGCTTCGACAGCACCCTTCTGGGCGGCAGAGTCGATGCCGTAGGCCATGCCGCTGATGACAAGGACACCCTGCCGGGCCAGACCGGCTCCGAAGGTGCGGGCAATGTCCAGGCCGTAGTCTGTGGCATCTCTTGCGCCGATAATGGCCACCGACGGGATGTCGTCCTCCGGAAGACTTCCCTTTATGTAGAGTGTGGCGGGGGCATTCGGGATGCAGCGCAGCCGCTCCGGATAGTCCGGGTCCAGGGGTGTAAGCTCCCGGACGGAATTTTTCATATGGATATCTCTTGCTGTCATAGCGCTTCCCTTCCGAAAAGCTGATCCTCGATGCCGCGGTAGCTCACGGCCTCGGACAGATGCTTGATTTCTATATTCTCTGCTTCTTCGAGATCCGCAATGGTGCGTGCCAGCTTCAGAAGCTTGTGATAGGTGCGCATGGAAAGCTGCTTCAGGGTAAAGATCTGCTGCATGAATTGCTGCTCTCGGGGGCCGAGACGGCAGAAGCGCTCAATTTCCCGGATGCCCATTTCGGCATTGACCCGGATGCGGGGGTGTGCCTGAAAGCGCAGCCGCTGCCGGATCCGGGCCAGACAGACCCGCTCCCGCAGGGCAGCAGAGCTCTGGCTGCGGCTCTTTTCTGCAATTTCTTCAAATTTGACGGGTGCGGCCTCCACGCAGAGATCCAGACGCTCCAGGATCGGCTTGGAAATGCCCCGCTGGTAGGCACGAATCTGTCCGGGGGTACAGTGACAGCGGCTGCGGTCGGGGAAATAGCCGCAGGGGCAGGGATTCATGGCGGCCACGATCATGCAGTCTGCGGGATAGACGAAGGAGCCCTGCAGCCGGTTGATGCTGACGGCACGATCCTCCATGGGCTGGCGCAGGGCTTCCACGGAGGCCTTGGAGAAAAGGGGAAGCTCATCCAGGAAAAGGGCACCGCCGGAGGCCAGACTGATCTCGCCGGGCATGACGCTGCCCTGGGTGCAGCCGCCGATCAGGGCGGTGGTGGTGATACTGTGATGCGGTGTCCGGAAGGGACGATGATTGTAGAGGGCCTGGCCCTTCGGGAGGAGCCCGGCAATGGAATAGACCTTGGTGATCTCTATGTCTTCCTCCCGGGTCAGCGGCGGCAGGATGGTGGGAATGCGCTTGGCAATCATGGTTTTGCCGGAGCCGGCGGTGCCGGAGAGGAGGAGATTGTGACCGCCGGCCGCTGCAATCAGGGCCGCCCGCACAGCGAAGCTCTGACCTCGTATTTCGGAAAAATCCACATCATAATGATCGCTGACGGCGCTTTTTTCGGCTCTGGGACGGGGGAACTGCCGGAAGTTCTCCTCGGACTGCAGAAGCTCCTGCAGCTCCTTCACGCTGCGGAGGCCGATGATGTCCATGTTCTCCACCACAAGGGCCTCCTGGACATCCTCCATGGGCACCACAGCGCCCCGGAGACCGGCTTCCCGGAAGGCGGTGACCATGGGAAGCGTGCCGGGAACATGGCGAATCTGTCCGTCCAGGCCCACTTCGCCGAAGAAGCCGTAGTCATCAAGGGGAAAATCCGGCAGCTCTCCGCTGGAGCGCAGTATGCCGGTGAGAATGGGCAGATCAAAGC
>CAVELT010000248.1:0-2261 GCA_963616545.1 Dysosmobacter segnis
CCACCGGCGTCGGTCTGATCGTGGCCACCAGCTGCCTCATGTCCCTGGGACAGGGTGCCGGGGCGCTGGGCGTCGGCTTCATTCTTTCCATGATTTTCGCCTGTGCCATCAATATCTGTACGGCAATGTCTATGGCGGAGCTGAATGCGCTGATGCCGAATTTAACGGGCGGCCTGGCCCAGTATACGCTGGCGGGCATCGGACCCTTTGTCACCATCGTCACCATGGTGGGCGGCTACATCGTCTGCCAGTCCATTGCGGGCTCCGTGGAATGCGCTATGTTCGGCAATGCCATCAATTCGGTATTCCATACCGGAGTGCCCTCCAGTGTATTCTGTATCCTGCTTCTGCTGGTGCTGATCGCTGCGAACCTGACCGGCATCGACATGTTTTCCAAGATACAGAACCTTGTGGTCTACGGCCTGATCCTTTCCCTGGTGCTCATGGGCCTTCTGGGTATTTTCGGATTGGGAAGCGGGGAAACGGTGCAGCAGCCCATTTATCCCGGCGGCAGCTTTCCGGATGTCTTTTCCCAATTGGGACTGGCCTTCTTTCTCTTCATCGGCAGTGAATTTGTGATTCCCGTTGCCGTGAATGTGAAGAATGCCCGGCGGAACATTCCCCTTGGCATGGCGCTGAGTCTGATGATCATTCTGGTCATGCAGGTACTGGTGGTGCTCGGGATGGGACGCTACTGCCGCTGGGAGGATCTGAAGGAAAGCACCTCGCCCCATATTCTGTACGGGTCTTCACTGCTGGGTTATGCCGGGTCTCTCTGGATGATCCTGGTTTCGGTCTTTGCGGTCATCAGCACCGTGAATTCCGCCATCAGCTTCCTGTCCTACATGTGCGCCGGCATGGCGAAGCTCAGCCTGATGCCGGAGATCTTTCTGAAGCGGAACCGGCACGGGGCCTATTATGTGGGTGTGCTTATGATCGGCGGCATCATGATTCTGGTGAATGCGACAGGCCTCTCCACCAGCAATCTGCTGTCCTTTATGATCACACTGGCCATCGTCTTCTGGATGGTATCCTATGTGATCGCAAACATTAACGTATTGATTTTTCGAAGGAAGTGGCCCAAGGCGCCCCGGACCTTCCGGGTGCCCTTAGGACCGGTGATCCCTCTGCTCGGTATCGTCGGCAACATTTTCATGATCTTGCATATCGACGGTGACCCGGCAGTGCGGGCAAAGATATTTATGATAGACGGCGGGATTTTTCTTGTGCTGGCGGTTTATGCGGCACTTTGGTGCAGATATAAGCTGAAGAAGCCGATGTTTCGGCCGGTTCCCATGCAGCAGGTCATGGCCATGGAGAACGAACTGTATTTTGAAGCCCACAGGAAAAAGAAAGCTTAAGCTAAAAACAAAAAGAGGAGGAAAATGAAATGAGCTATCCGGAGATTGATTTTCTGTATCTGAGCGAGGAGGACATGATTGCAGCCGGTGTCAAGGACATGAAGGGCTGCGTGGACGCCATGGAGGAGATGTTCAAGCTGATGAAGCTGGGGGACTACCGCATGGGCGGCGCCAACGGCAACTCCCACGGCAGCATGGTGATGTTCCCGGCAAAGTCGGAATTTCCCGAGATGCCGGTGGACGGCCCGGACCGCCGCTTTATGGCCATGCCTGCCTACCTGGGCGGCAAGTTCGATATGGCCGGCGTGAAGTGGTACGGCTCCAATGCCGCAAATCGCGAGAAGGGACTGCCGCGCTCCATTCTCATGCTCACCCTGAATGATAAGGATACCGGCGCCCCGCTGGCCTTTATGTCCGCCAACATTTTATCTGCCTACCGTACCGGTGCCGTACCGGGTGTCGGCTTCAAGTACTTTGCCCGGGAGGATGCGGAAACGATCGGTATCATCGGCCCCGGCGTTATGAGCAAGACCGCTCTGGCTGCTGCTGTTGCGGTACGTCCGAGTCTCAAGACGGTGAAGGTAAAGGGTAGGGGCAAGGCTTCTCTGGAGAAGTTTGTGGCCCATGCGAAGGCCGAGTATCCGCAGCTGAACATTTATGGTGTAGAGACCATTGAGGAGGCTGTGAGAGATGCGGACATCGTTTCCGTTTCGACATCGACACCCACGGGCGATCCGGCGCTCTATCCCTATATTGCAGAGGAATGGATCAAGCCGGGTGCTGTCATCGAGTCCACGGCAGCGCTCCGCTTCGACGATGACTTCATTATCAACCGGGCGAGAACTGTCACCGACAACATCATGCTCTATGAGGCCTGGGAGGAGGAAATGAAGCCCAATG
>CAVELT010000249.1:0-2241 GCA_963616545.1 Dysosmobacter segnis
CCGACAGGACTTTTGACAGATTAAGGAGGTATGGAAATGAGTACATTTAACATCATGATTCCCAGTGCAGAGGCAGTAGATGATTTCTGTGCAAGAGCAGCGGCAATGCCCTTCGATATGAATCTCGGCGCCGGCACACGCGTTGTGGATGCCAAGTCCATACTCGGCGTTCTGTATCTGGGTGTAGGCAGAATTCTGCGGCTGACTGTGCCGACAGATCATGCATCGGATGTACACAGACACCTGAATGAGTTTCTGGTATAAGTCCGGTACAAGAGACAGCTTAGTTGACTGACATAGATAGACCTGAGAGAATTGATTTTTGGGGAAAGACGCCCCTGGGCTTCCCGATAGCTTGGCTATCGGGGGCCCAGGGGCGTCTTTGCGTATCCGATCGTTATTTCCGTTTCTTCGCCTTTCGCTGATTCAGCATCATATCGCGGCGGAGCTTCTGCTCCCGGCTGAGCTCCCGGGTATGCCGGAGAAGACGGCGCCGGCGGCGCTTTTTCCGGCCGTCCCGCAGCCATGTGACAAAGCGGAGCAGCAGGAAGATCAGCAGAGCAAGTGCAGCGATTCCCGAAAGCACCAGGATGGAGAGCAGCAGCGGCTTCTGAATCACGATGCGGCCGCCGTTTCTGTCCAGGAGAACGGGTGCCCGGCCGACGACCGTATCTCCGGTCCCGGCGCCGTCAGCGGTGCTTTCGTTCTGCTGTGCCTTATCCACCGTGATGGTTTCCGGAACGGTCTCCTGTACCTTGGCTTCCACGGCAGCGGCATCCCGGGCACCGGCCTCCCGCTCCTCGCTCCGGTCCAGCAGCTGCACATAGGCGTGTCCCACATCCCTGCCGGCGAAGCGGTAGTCGATCCGGGCCACACTGCCGTCTGCCTTTTCTTCGTCGCTCAGATCATAGCTGAGGGTGGATTCTGTCTCGGAGAAGTCCGCATCCTTCGGCAGCGTCACATGATACTTTTCGTCAATGCTGAACTCCAGGGCATCCACCAGGGAAATGCCGTCGACGGAGAAGTGGTTGCCGATGGCGGTATAGGCATTGTCCTTCTCGGAAACCGAGGGGGAGCTGAACTGATCATAGCCGAAGTCGAAGAGCGCCTTGCTGTCCCGGTACTGGGAATTGTGGCCGTTCAGGATCACGGCAATAAGGGTCATGCCGTCCCGCTCGCAGGCCGTCACCAGTGTATTGCCGGCTGCCATGGTATAGCCGGTTTTTCCGGCGAAGACGCCGGGATAGTATTCACTGTAGCTCTTCCGCATCATGTGATGATGCGCATAGACCGTATTGTGGCTGTCTCCCTCCGGGTATTTCGCAATGGGGCCGTGGGTATATACCTGGGTGCTGTCGATCTGCCGGAAGGTAGGGTTCTGTATGGCATACTGCAGAATCTTCGCCATATCGGCGCAGCTCGTGTAGTGCTCCGGATCGTTGAGGCCGGAGGGGTTCATGAAGTGGGAATCCGTGCAGCCGATGGCGGCTGCCTTCTCGTTCATGAGCTCGGCAAAGGCGGCATTGGAGCCGGCGACATATTCTGCCAGCGCATTGGCGCAGTCATTGGCGGAATGCAGCAGGAGAGAATAGAGGCAGTCCCGGACCGAGAGCTGATCGCCGGCCACAGCGCCGATGACCGTGGAGTTGGTGTCCAGATTGGTGTTGGTGGCGGCAAAGGAGAAGGTCACCATGTCGTCCAGCTGCGTGACATTTTCCAGCACGACAATGGCGGTCAGTACCTTTGTGATGGAGGCGGGATAGTAGGCGGTGTGCTCGTTCTTTCCGTAGAGCATGGTGCCGGAATCCGCGTCAATGAGGATGGCACCCTCCGCCTCGATATTGGCGGAGAGAACCGGCCAGTCCGCTGCCCGGGCCGTGATGGTCTGCGGGAGGCAGAGGAAAAGGCAGAGCAGAAGGCAGAGAAGGCGCTGCAGGCAGTGTCTCTGCGTTTCCTTGTGTATCATACTTGGTCCTTCCTGGGTGCGGTGTCATTCTGCGTCTGCGGCTGCACCCGCGGGAAAATGACGGCGGCCTTGTAGAGATCGCCGTCGATGGTGATTTCCAGACGCCCCTTCATCAGGGTGGTGAGGCTCTTGGCAATGGAGAGCCCCAGTCCGGAGCCCTCGGTGGTGCGGCTCACGTCGCCGCGGACGAAACGCTCCGTCAGCTCCTCCGGAGAAATGTTCAGCGGTGAGGCGGAGATATTTTTGATGGTGCAGCTGACAGTATCCTCCGTCTC
>CAVELT010000250.1:0-2236 GCA_963616545.1 Dysosmobacter segnis
CCCCCTATGTGGCACCGGGCGAGGAGAGCCTGCAGCTATTGCACGCCGCAATGGAAGAATTAAGAGCGTAAGTTTGCATCAGACTGGCTTCGCAGAGGGCCGACAGGCCCTCTTTTCTTTTGTGCACTGTATACACAAAAACTTGAATCAACAAATCCTTGAATCAAAAAACTTATAATACTATCAATTATATTCGTTTTACTAATTGGTGCATTTCAACTAAAATGCAGTACAGAATAAACAAGAACTTGGCAGATCTGATTCGTCAGGGGATATGCCAGAGAAATGGGGGAAAACACTTATGAAGAAATTACTTGCAACTGTACTTGCCGGATCCATGGCGGCTATGACACTTGCCGGCTGCGGAAGCGTGCAGGTCGGTGCCGGCAGCAGCCAGAAGACAGAGACTCAGGCAGTCGGAGACAGCGGTTCGGCAGAGGCTGTATCCAATGAGAGCGGCACCAGCAGCCTGAAGGGACAGAATGTCAGAGTGGTGATCGGCTCCACATCCACCTCCGGTGATTCCTACATGATCGCGGACCTTGTGACCAGATATCTTTCCAAGGAGATGGGCTTTAACGGAAAGGTAGATGCCGTAGGAAACGCAGCTGCGCTGGACACCATCGCTACCTCAAAGGGCGACGGCAAGACCGTGATGATGTTCCACGACATGACCTATCTCAGCGTGCTTTTCGGCTCTGTAGATGAGAAGTATGCGCTGGAGAACATGACCGTCGGACCTCGTATCGGACAGAACCCGGGCGGCTGCTTCGGTGCAGCAGCAGATGCCGAATATGCTTCTCTTCCGGAGATCACAGAGTACCTGAAGGCAAATCCGGATGCAACCCTTTCCTTCAACGTAGAGGCCGGTGCTACCTCTCAGCTTTGCTTCTCCGCTTATTATCTGGATGTGCAGAACAAAGAGGGCGATGAGGTGGCAAGCCGCATCAAGGCTATCGTAGGCGGTACCACAGCAGAGAAGCTGCAGAGACTCTGGGATCGGAATGCGGACGTGATCTACGGCGATACCTCTGCTTTTGAGCAGTACACGGCAGACGGTGTGGATGCACAGCTGAAGATGACCATGTTCGATTCCTGCGGCGAGGTAAACGGTCTGGACATCAAGTCCATGGCAGATGACGGCATCGAGTTCGACGGCGAGCCCTTCGATTTCGCAAAGGATTTCGCGATGTACTTCCCGGCAGATATGGATGCTTCTGTTCTGGCAGAGTATGAGGCTGCTATGAAGAAGGTGACCGAGGATCCGGAGTTCCAGGCAGATATGGCGAAGCTGTATTACAACACCCTGAGTGCCGATGAGGTTTCCGTAGAGGCCTCCAAGCAGTTTATCTATGACAAGCGGGAAATGTGTGCAAAGCTGATCGAGCAGGCACCGAGTCTGGATACACTGACACAGTAATCTGTACAGAGAAACACAGAATCTGATTTGCCGCCTGTCTCTGCAGGCGGCATGTATGCACAAAGGGGGAAAATCATATGATTAATGTCGTATATTCCACGGAACACTGGATTATGCCGCATATTATCATGGCGCTTCTCGTGATTCTGGCACTGTCCATCATTATCACAGAAGGCATGGAAAGAACAAAAAAGGGCGAGGCTTTCTTCAAGCTGCCGAAGTCCTTCTTCATTGAAAAAGCAGATTATTTCAAGCTCTTCGGTACACTGGTGCTGTTTGCCGGCTACATTTTCACTCTGGACAAGCTCGGCTTCACCGTGACCAGCATTATCTTCGTCTTCCTGTTCAACATTCTGTATGCCGGAACGAGCCCGAAGTCCATTCTGATCAGCGTGATCATCGCCGTTGCGGCATCTCTCATCATCAGTATTGCCTTCGGCGTGGTCTTCCAGATCACACTGCCCAGCGGCGCACTGACACTGGTCTTCCCGGATATGGGAATCACGATTTATTAAGGGAGGCGCTATATGATTTTAAACATCGTTCTTTCCGTCATCGGCGTCATTGCCGGCATTATCTTCGGTGCCATTCCCGGTATGACCGCCACCATGGCCGTGGCTGTATTCCTGCCCATGACCTACGCCTATGATCTGGTACCGGCACTGTACCTGCTGCTCGGTCTCTACGTCGGCGGTATCTCCGGCGGACTGGTTCCGGCCATTCTCATCAATATCCCGGGAACACCGTCCTCCATCACCACCACCTTCGAGGGCTATCCCATGGCGAAGCGCGGCGAGGGAGAGCGCGCCCTGAAGA
>CAVELT010000251.1:0-2224 GCA_963616545.1 Dysosmobacter segnis
CGTAGATACCCTGTGTACCGGGCAGAAGCTGCAGCACCAGCACCTTTGAGAAGAGGTTCGGCTCCTCTGTCACTGCGCCTGCGGCAGACTGTCCGCAGATACCCACACCGATTGCCGAGCCGATACCGGCCATAAGAGCTGCCAGAACAGCGCCGAGCAGTGCAAATACGATTCCAAGGTTTTCCATCTTATTTTTCCTCCACTACTTGATAATATTTTGTCTTTCCGCCAAAGGGATTGATCTTTCTTCCGCCGCCCTCGTAGAACTTTCCGAAAAATTCCACATACTGCAAACGGTTGGTATGTACATAAGCGCCCAGCGCATTGATGGCGATGTTCATGCTGTGTCCGATGAGGAACACCAGGATGAATACAATCATGCCCGGAACGGATGCCCCCAGCATGCTGCCCATCTTGTTGAAGACGGTGGAAATGACGGAGGTCGCCAGTCCCAGGGCCAGCAGTCTCGAATAGGAGAGAATGTCGCTGAGCCAGGACGTAACGCCGTATACACCGTACAGTCCCTTTAATATCCGCTTGAACCAGTTCCGCGAGGAGCGGCCGTCTGTCAGCACGATGCCGACCGCACCGATCACGGCAACCGCTGCCGCAATGCTTCCCGCCGTGCCCGGCAGGGTAAAGCCGAGGCCCAGCATTTCCGTCACCATGCTCATCGTCAGAAGATACACAATGCCGCCGCCCACCAGCATATACCAGAAGCCCGCATCAAAAAGCGCATCCTTCACTCTTCCGTTCTTCAAATTGACATAGAGCTTGATCCCGAGGCCCGTAAAGAGATGGATGATGCCCACCGCAAAGGAGAACACCAGCATTTTCATGGGCTTATTCACCGGCTCGAACCAGAGCGCCGGCAGGGAAATGTCGGGGCGCCCAAAGAAGGTCGTTGCGATCACGTTCACCGAATCGCCGAAGAAGGAGCCGAACAGGAAGCCCCAGAAGGTGGTGGAGATGCCGCAGTAAAGAAACATATGCATGAATTTCTTCATGCCCTCCTCCATCCGGGGATACTTCCGAAGGCAATAGGCGGTGGCCAGCACCATGATGATGCCGTAGGCCGCATCGGAAAGCATGAGGCCGAAGCAGATGTAGTAAAACACGGCCATGATCCCGGAGGGATCCAGCTCTCCCGGTGCCGGCAGACTGTAGCTTTCCACCACACCCTCCACCGGGGCCGCAAAGGCATTGTTCTTGAGCTTCACCGGCGGCACCTCCTCGGGCAGGGGGTCCCGCAGCTCCAGCACCAGCTCCAGAGCATTCAGCTTTGCAGCCAGGGCAGCCGTGTTTTCCTCCGGCACCCAGCCCTCCAGCATAAAGGTGCGCTTTGTCTGAAGCAGCGCACTGATGACATCATATTTTTCCGCACCCATGCTGCACCAGTCCCGGAAAAACTGAAGTTTTTCCCGTTCTGCGCTGCAGGCCTTGAGCTTTTTCTGATCCTCTGCGATCCGCTGCTCCGCTGCCCTGTATTCCTCCTCCAGCTGCTTCAGTGCCTCGCTGGGTGTCCGTTCGCTCTTCGGCGCGAGAGCAAAGCCGAGGCTCCGCAGGACGGTCAGCAGCTGCTCTGCCTCCTCCTTCCGCACGAAACAGAGAATCGCGGTCTGCTCCTCACTGCGGCTGATGATACTGAGGTCAAAAAGCGAAAGCGAAGGCTCCGTTTCCTGTATCTCCTTCAGCAGCTTTTCCAGTGTCCAGTCTCCCGGCAGGGTACCGGCCAGCATCCTTGTGGTTCTGCTTCCCGCACTGCTGAGAGGAAGGTCCACTGTTTTCCAGGGAGAAAGCATCAGCTGCTCATTCTCAAGCCGGGGAAGCGCCGCTCTGCTTTCCTGCACCTCCTTATCCAGCCGCAGGATCTCATAGACCAGGTCCCGCAGCCGATCCTTTTCGCTCGCCTGCGTCTCGTATTCCGAAACCGTCAGCGGCTTTCGGCCCGCCAGACTGTCCAGCGGACTCCCCTCCGGCGGTGACGCCTTGTTGATGATGTCCAGTGCATTTTGGGCCGCTTCTGCATCCCGCTGCAGCGCCGCACTGGAAGCGCTCATATCCTCTTTCTGAAAATCCGGATCCACCGTTTCCGCACGGTCGATCTCGACGGCCTCCGCTGTCTGCAGCAGCTCAAGAATTTTTCTGCGGTCCTTCTTCAGCGCTGTGATCGAGATCCGTTTCATCGGCATGACTGCCATTGCAGAAACCTCCTTCCTAGAGC
>CAVELT010000252.1:0-2193 GCA_963616545.1 Dysosmobacter segnis
TCTCCGGCACCGAGCCCGAAGAAGGCACCGCCGCAGTCCTGCAGGTAATAACCGAAGTCCTCGGACCAGCGCATGGGCTCCGGCAGCTCCCGCACATCCATGCCGAGAGCGGCTGCCGCGTCCCTCACGCCGAAGACATTATCCTCATGGTTCTCCGTGGCGGGAAAGCGCTCATGCTCCGTGATCTCCAGTCGAAGCCCATGCTCCCGGGCACAGGCCTCTGCCAGAGAACGGCAGCGCTGCAGCAGCTCCTGAAAGCGTTCCTCCCGCTCGCCCCGCAGCGTCAGATACAGACTGCCCTCGCCGGCAGAAACGCCGTACCTCTCGCTGCCGAGCTGCATCCCCACCACCGTCAGCATGAGGATCTCCCCGGGCTGCCGCAGGGTCGCCGCTGTTTCGTTCAGCCGGCACAGAAGCTCTGCCATGGGAAGGGCCGGATTGTTTCCCTGCTCCGGATAGGCTGCATGGCTGGTCTTTCCGATAAAACGAAGAGAAAGACCCACGGAGGCGCAGGCGAAGGTGCCGCGGCGCAGCAGAAGCTGTCCCAGCGGATAACCGGGGATATTGTGGAGGCCGTAGATCTCCGCAATGCCCTTCTCCCTCAGCAGCGGGCGGCAGATGCGCGCCCCTTCGCCGGTCTCCTCGCCGGGCTGGAAAATGAGATAAACGTCCCGGCGAAGCGTCCGGCCGCTCAGCTCCCGGGCAAGTCCCGCCAGAATGCTGCTGTGGCCGTCATGCCCGCAGTAATGCCCCGGTGTCCTGCCATCAATGCAGACCCCGTCCATATCCGCCCGGAAGGCGATGGGCGGCTTTTCCGGCTGCGCCGCCTGCTTCACGGCATAGAACCAGCTGCCCCGGTCCACCACCGTAAAATCACTCTCTTTTCGAATAAAATTCATCAGAATTTCCCGGGTTTTCACCTCCGCCATGGAGGCCTCCGGATGCACATGCAGCAGCTGCCGCAGGGCAGACAGATCATAGTTCATGGCAGGTACCTCTCACAGCCATTCTTTACACATACCTTTTTTCCGGAAAAAGCGATTCCGAAATGAAGAATATCTCCTATGCCGGCTTGCTGCAGCTTATCCCGATTTCCTGCATACAGCGCTTCTGCAATCCGGTTGGCTGTTGTTCGGGTAACGGCGCCGACCTGTATCAGATGCGAAAGTATTTCGTTCTTGTATACAGCAGAAATTTCCCGATTGGGAATCGAAGCCTCACAAATATAGGAGCCGTCCTCCTGAAGCTCCTTTTTCATCGCCTTCAAATAACCTGCCATCAGCAGCAAGCCGTAAATGTTTGACGGTTCTTCCGCTAATGATGGATACACAACATTTCCATCCACACGAACAAGAATGCTTTCCCCCTGCACCAGGGCATACAGCTTTTCAGTAATGTCATCGGTGGCCTGCCGCAAAACATACGCAAGCGCCTCATTCCTTCCGGTGCTGACCCAGTAGGCCTGAGGTCTGCAGTTTTTGGCAACATAGTTGATCACAGACCAGGGATTATAAATCTCTGCACTGCCAAAACGATATCCATCATACCAGTCCCGCAGCTCGGCCACCTTCTCGGATACGCCGTAATAGGATAGCATTTCCTCAACTTCTTCTGCGGTAAATCCAAAATACCGATCGTACTCCTCATCCATGACAGAATTGACGCTGAGATTGTTCAAACCGCTGAAAATGCTTTCCTGCGCAATCCGAAGAATACCTGTCAGAAATCCATATGAAAGATTTTTATTGTCCTTGAAGGCCCCGGAAAAAAGATTTCTCATAAAAGAAATAATTTCTTCATAGAAATCCTTTGAATAGCCCTCCTGGATCGGTGTGTCGTACTCATCAATGATAATAATAGGGGCACGCTCATAATGCTCTGCAAGCATTTTAGACAGCTTCTCCAACGCCGCGCTGAGCTCTACTTCATTTGCACGGCCCTCCAGCATTCTCGTGAAGTATCTTTTTTCATATTCCGACAAACGGTCGCTGTCAAGAAGCTCCCTGTGGCGCTCGTATTCTGTCTGAAGAAGCGCCTGCAGCTTTTCGAAGGTGTCTGCCCAGGTATCAAACTTCACATCCTTAAAGGTCAGAAAAATCACCGGATACTTTCCCTGATACTTTCGGTAATGTTCCCCACACTGCCAGATCTTCTTGTCCCGGAAATACACAGAGCTGTCTTCCTCTGTCCGTT
>CAVELT010000253.1:0-2184 GCA_963616545.1 Dysosmobacter segnis
TTATCTCTTTGCCTGCGTCATCATACACCCGCTGCCGGGAAAGCGCAAGTACTTTTTGCATAAAAATTCAGATATTTTGCATTGATTCGGGTACAGATTCTGCAGTTATGCATATTTATGCATGTAATCAATGAATATTCAAGTGGGTATTCATTGATTGCCAATCGCTCCGGGCGCCCCGACAGCCAAGCTGTCCATTAGGGAAACGCTGATTAAAGCGTTTCCCACGCCGGATTTGCGCTGCGAAGCAGCAAATTCCCTTGCAAATCCGTGCGATCCGCCGGAGGCTGCTCATGGAATACTGATTAAATCAGCATTCCATGAGCCCAAAGGGATTATAACCACGTCGGCAGCTGCTCGAGGCCGGTGGTCTCGTCCAGACCGAACATCAGGTTCATATTCTGGATGGCCTGTCCGGCGGCACCCTTCACCATGTTGTCCATGGCGCCCATCATCACGACTCTTCCGGTACGGGGATCTGCCTTGGCGGCCACATCCACGAAGTTGGAGCAGCGCACGAAACGGGTCTCCGGGAAAGAGGGCAGCTTCCGCACACGCACGAAATACTCCTCGTTGTAGTACTTCTCATAGACAGCCTGCAGCTCGGCATCGCTGAGCTTCTCCTTCAGATCCGCTGTAGCGGTCACCAGGATGCCGCGCTCCATGGGCATGAGGTGCGGTGTAAAGTTGATGAGCACCGGCTCTCCGCAGACCTCGCTGAGCTGCTGCTCGATCTCCGGGGTATGACGATGTCCCGTAACGCCGTAGGCCTTCACGCTCTCGTTCACCTCACAGAACAGGTTTGCCAGCTTCTCGCCGCGGCCCGCACCGCTGGTGCCGGACAGGGCATTGATGACAATGCTGTTGGGATCGATGAGTCCCTCCTTCGCCAGCGGATAGATGCTCAGGAAGGATACGGTGGGGAAGCAGCCGGGGTTCGCAATGAGCCGTGCCTCCGCGATCTTCTCCCGGTTCAGCTCCGGCAGACCGTAAACTGCTTCCTTCAGGAGCTCCGGCGACTTGTGCTCGATCTTGTACCACTTCTCGTAGGTAGCCACA
This sequence comes from Dysosmobacter segnis, assembly GCA_963616545.1. Classification (GTDB taxonomy): domain Bacteria; phylum Bacillota; class Clostridia; order Lachnospirales; family Lachnospiraceae; genus Oribacterium. The sequence continues at coordinate 1,060 of CAVELT010000253.1, forward strand.
TCCTTGATGCGGTAGTCAGCGGAAAGGTCAATGAACTTGCACTTCTCCAGATATTCCGGCTTCAGGAGGCCTCCGAGGTAGCCCTGGGGTGTGGCCGTAAAGATCACATCGCAGTCCTCTGCTGCCTTCGCAATGTCCGGATCCTCGCACTTCTCCTCGATCAGCTCATGAAAGGCCGGGAAGGACGCGGTATAGTCCTGTCCCTGATAGCTGCGGGAGCCGTAATGCAGAATTTCCACATCCTCTCTCTGCAGAAGAAGGCGCACCAGCTCGCCCCCTGCATAACCTGTCGAACCCACAATTCCTACTTTGATCATCGTTTGCTCTCCTTCTCTTTTAAATCCCTCACTTGGCTTTCCGCCGCCGCAGAGGGAGCCTTCGGCGAAGCCGCAGCTCATCCCTCTGCGGCGACAAATCCGGGAGCCCCTTTTGTGCGCCGGTTCTTCACGCAGGTCTCCAGGGAAATGGCTTCATAGATGTCCGCGTCAATTTCCGGGCAGATCTTCTGATACTCCGGCAGGCTCAGGTCATCGAGGGCACAGCCCTTCTGCTCGCAGAGCAGCACCAGCTCACCCACGATTCCATGAGCAGTCCGGAAGGGCACACCCTTACGCACCAGGTAATCTGCCACATCGGTGGCATTGGTGAAGCCGTTCTTCGCGCTGTCCTCCATTCTCTCCTTGTTCCACTTCATGGACTTCAGCATGCCGGTCATGAGCACCACAGAGTGCCGGACGGTATCCATGGCATCATAGGCCATTTCCTTGTCCTCCTGCATATCCTTGTTGTACGCCAGCGGCAATCCCTTCATGGTGGTGAGGAGGCTCATGAGCGCCCCGTAAACACGTCCGGTCTTTCCGCGGATCAGCTCCGCGATATCCGGATTCTTCTTCTGGGGCATGATGCTGGAGCCGGTGGAATAGGCATCGGAAATGGTCACGAAGCGATATTCATTGGTATTCCAGATGATGATCTCCTCACTGAGGCGGGAAAGGTGCATGGCAATGGTGCTGAGGTCAAAGAGATACTCCAGAAGATAGTCCCGATCCGATACGGAATCCATGGAATTCTCCGTGGCCTTCCGGAAGCCGAGCTCCTTCGCGGTATAGTCCCGGTCCAGCGGAT
>CAVELT010000254.1:0-2161 GCA_963616545.1 Dysosmobacter segnis
AGTTGGTGGCGATCATATTGGTGGCCACCGGCAGGTTTACGGCATTCTTGAACTCCGCCATGATCTCACGGCTGGAGAAGCCGGCCTCCGGTCCCGTGGGATCCTCGATGTAGCTGAGAATGCCCTCCATGGGCTTACAGATCTCAATGGCCTCCTGCAGGCTCCATGCGCCGTTCGGGTCAATGTTGATGCGTCCCTCCGGGAAGGCCTTCTTCAGCGCACGGCAGGTATCCATCTCATAAGCGCCCTCTAAGACGCCGCCCTTCAGCTTGAAATTGCGGAAGCCGTACTTCTCGTGCAGGATCTGCGCTTCCTCCACCACTGCCTCGTGCGTCAGGATCTCATTCCGGCGATAGCGGAACCAGGGATCGCTGCTGTCCGACTCGTCGATGTAAGGAAGGTCCGTCTTCTTCCGGTCTGACACATAGAAGAGGTAGCCCAGCATTTCCACCTTGTCCCGCTGCTTGCCCTCCGCCAGCAGCTCGCACATAGGTACGCCGAGATGCTGTCCCAGAAGATCCAGCAGCGCACACTCAATGGCCCACTCGGCCCGTACCACAAACTTCAGCTTGGAGATGTCCAGGGTCTGAATACCCTCTCCGTCATCTCCCTCGGCCGGCTTGCCGCCTCTGTGGATTCTGCCCAGAATGGAACGGTACTTGCCGACCTCCTGGCCCACCACCAGCGGAATGTAGCTTTCGAGACACTCGCAGGTATACTCGCCGCCGTGGATCTCGCCGATGCCGGTGTGGCCTGCATTATCATGAATGATCACCAGATTCCGGGTGAACATGGGCGCATGGGCACCGCTCAGGGTCATTTCCATACTGTCAAAGCCCGCTACCGGGATAACCTGCATTTCCGTAATAATCGGTGTTTGTGACATAGATTTCCTCCTTCATCCGCAACATCGCCCCGCACAACCCGGAGCCGTTCTGCTGTCTGTATTTATCCTAGTACAATTGCAATCAGAATTCTAATATGCGATAATGATCGAATGATTTGTTTTGCTAATAAAGGAGGCCTTCGATGGATGTCAAATACCTGAACTATATCATCACCATTGCCGAGCGACAGAACATGACCAAGGCCGCGGAGGAGCTCTATGTTTCCCAGTCCTCTCTCAGCCAGTACCTCAGCAAGCTCGAGCAGGAGATCGGCGTTCCTCTCTTCGAACGTACCCGGGGACGCCTGGTCCTGACCCCCGCCGGTGAGCGCTACGTGCAGGCCGCCCGACAGGTCATCGAAATTCAGAAGGCCCTGTACCACGATATTCGCTCCATGCAGAACAAGAGCCACATCACCATCGGCACCACCTCGCAGCTGGGACTCCGGATGCTGACCGACGTGGTGCCCAGATTCAAGGAGCGCTTCCCCGCCTCCACCCTGGAGATCACCGAGGCCAACGTACCGAATCTGACCCGGCTTCTGCAGGAGGAAAGTCTGGACTGTGCCGTCATGGCCCTGAACAATACGGCTTCCTTCTCAAGGGAGCAGGTTAATGTCTTGGGCACGGAGGAGATTTTCCTCGCCCTGCACAGGGATCACCCCTACTGCAAAAAAAATCCTGCCGGCACCATTTCCCGAAAAGCTCTGGTGACAGAATTTAAAAATGAGCCCTTCCTGCTGTGCAAGAAGGGCTCGACCATCCGGGAGGCCACAAACCAGGTTTTCGAAGGCGTCGGCTTCACGCCCAATACCATCTGCGAAACCAACAGCGTCCTCACCACCCGGGCCATGGCGGCAAAGGGCATCGGCATTACCTTTATCGGCAGATCCTGCATAACGGAGTCCGAGCCCCTCTGCTGCTACCACCTGGATCCCATCCTGACACGGCAGTTCGCTCTGGTGCACCGGAAAAACTGGTCCATGCACAGCGCAGAAAAGGCCCTGTGCGCAGAGATCCGGGCCTATTTTGACCGGCCGGAGATCCGGCAGCTTCTGCTGTCCGACTGATTCCCATCGCCGCCCGTCCGGCGGCACAAAATCATCCCATTTGCGGGAAAGGAATATTGTATGCAGCTTATCGATCTTCACGTCCATCTGGACGGCTCCATCCCCCTGAAAACTGCCCATGAGCTGGCAGAACGCCAGGGGCTTCCCCTCTATTCCGAGGCAGAGCTGCGCCGCCGCATGGTGGCCCCGCCCGACTGCCGGGATC
>CAVELT010000255.1:0-2160 GCA_963616545.1 Dysosmobacter segnis
CTGAGCTGTCGCTCTTTCATCGTGCTCTCTGCGATGGCTCCGTATGACCGCTTGAAAGTCGCCTCGTGTACTCCCATGTCTGCCGGGCTTTCGCTTCCCGCCCAGGATTTCAAGACGTCCGAGCTTCCGACCGCCCTTTGCACCACTGGCGGGAGCTTCGCGAACTCCTCCGCTGCGTAGTATGTCGACCTCCGCACGGCCTTTTCGACCAGCGCCCAAGCCTCCGCTGTTGTCATCAGCATGCTTTTCGGCGCTCTCTGCTTCGCCACGGTGCTGCGTATCTCCGCTATAGTTGGCGGAAATACAGCGACCTGGCTAAGCTCCTGGATCGCTCTCTCGCATGCCTTGTATTCGACATCCGCAAGGCTGCCAAACCAAGCACGCTTTGACGCTACATCCGGGCAAATGCTGTCGGCTCTCATCGGCCAATAGGCCCGCATTGCGGCGATAATCACGCCGAATTCATCCTTCGTCATTACCATGCCTCCATCAAGTCGGAATAGTTGTCCGTTCTAGGCTGCTGGCGGCCCCGTGGGCGGTCTAATCGCGTCCACTGGATACCTTTCCAACCGTTCGCCATAGCGTCCGTTATTTCGCCGCACACGGCTTCCTCGCCGTATTCCCGGAGCTTTGCATCCAAGATCGCGAACAGCGACTGCATGCCGGTCTCCTCGTACTCGTCGCCCTTGGCCTTGCCCTTGTAGTGCATCCACTCCAGCAGCTTCTCCGTGACGTTCGACGTGTAGCCGTGTCCAGCAGACAAGCGGCTGAACAGCGCAGCATTCCGGTCCGCTTTCCCTTCGCGCTTCGCGCCGCGGGACGGGAGCCGCTTCAGCGGCTTTTCTTTTTTTTCTTTTCCAGACTCATAATCCTTTTCAGCTTCAGTATCAGACTCAGTATCAGTATCAGACTCAGTATCAGTATCAGTATCAGTTACACTTGTTACCTTTTGATAGCTTTTGTTATCGTTTGTTATGTTTGTTATCTCGTCCGACCTTTTGTTATCATTTGTTATATTTGTTATCGGGTCAGACTCTTCTCTATCATTCCAACGGTTTCCCATTCCCTTCTTGCCAGAATCAGAACGGGCCTCGCATGTCTTCTGGTACTTTGCATTGTCCTCGTCCATCTTCTGCCGGATGATCCCAAAGACGAATGCAACAGCCGGATCAGACGGCTTTGCGTCCGGGTTTGACTGGTAGTCATACACAGCCTTGATCAGTGCCCCGGCCTGTTCGTTGGACATCATGGAAATAGCTGCGCTCCAGCTCTCATACATGACGAATGATTTCTTATCAGCCATTTTCAGACCTCCCTTACTCGAATTTTGTGCACCTGCAGCATCAGCTTTCGCTTGATGATGTACTGCGGCGTTCTGGTGATCGGGCTCTTCACATCTTCCACCACCGGCCTGCCGGAGGCGTCAATGTATGAAAAGTCCGCTTTGTATGTACAAGCCCGTTCAATCACTTTCCCGGTTTGTTCGTCCCTCTGTGCCGGAATCAGCAGGAATGTTTTCTGACACTCCAGCTCCCGGATGGCTCCGTCTCGCTCCATCTGGCGGAGATATAGGTACCGGAGTGATTCCTTCTTAGAATCGAACTCCAGCCCGTCAATCATCACTTTTCTGTTTCGATACTTTGCCATGTCCGTACCCTTCCAGATTTTGAAGCTCTGCCGGCGTCATTGTTTCAATCGGCGCTTCAGATCCTTTGATCTCTTGAGTCAGTCCATCAATCAGCCTTGCCATCTCCGCTGCGTTGTACTCGTGGGAGCCTCGCAGAAGAATGAACGTCCTGTAAACCGTGCCGCCCTTCGTGAATACCTGGGAAAGCGGCCTCACATGGATTTCTTCCATGTCCTGCCATCGGTCATCGTCCGGAAGGGTGATGTAAACGATGGCCCCGTCCATCTCGAAGTCTTGCCCGTAGTTCCTGAGCATTTGGTTATGCAGCCTGATGCGGGAAACCTTCCCGTACTCGGCGAACTCGCCCAGTAGTTTCCAGTAGTACGCATTCGCGTTGAGGCTCCGCTTCTCGCTGTGCTTCTTCAGCTTGCAGTCGTAGGTTTTCTCGGGTTCAAGCTCCTGCAAAGCCTTGATGACTTTAATCATCAAGGCTGAGGGCGTTCCGCTTATCGTCGTCATGCTGTCTCCTTATC
>CAVELT010000256.1:0-2148 GCA_963616545.1 Dysosmobacter segnis
GCGGTACGCGAGCTGGGTTCAGAACGTCGTGAGACAGTTCGGTCCCTATCCGGCGCGGGCGTAGGATATTTGAGAGGAGCTGTCCTTAGTACGAGAGGACCGGGATGGACTGACCTCTGCTGCACCTGTTGGGTATCAAACCCACAGCAGGGTAGGTATGTCGGGACTGGATAAACGCTGAAGGCATCTAAGCGTGAAGCCACCCTCAAGATGAGATATCCCATCGTAAGAGTAAGACCCCTTGAAGAGAACGAGGTTGATAGGGCCAGGCTGTAAGTGCTGTGAAGCATTGAGGTGATGGTTACTAATCGGTCGAGGGCTTATCCAATAAGGTTTGGTTTTGTCGGAAGAGATTTGTTGAACAAGATGTTGACAATTTCGAAGAATTCCATTATATTGCAGTATGTGATTGCACAAGGTAATTTGGCCCGGTGGCTCAGATGGTTAGAGCGCCGCCCTGTCACGGCGGAGGTCGTCGGTTCGATCCCGATCCGGGTCGTTTTAAGAAAATGAAAAGCAAACTCAGCGGCGGATCTCAAATTCCTCGCTGCGCTCGGAATTTTCGATCAGTATGACTCACGTCATACAGTCCTCATGACTCAGTACCTTATGAAAGCAAGCTTTCAACGGTACTTCCTCATTCGGCCTTTGCGCCGCTGAGTTTTTGCCGATATAGCTCAATAGGTAGAGCAACTGATTTGTAATCAGTAGGTTTTCGGTTCGAGTCCGAATATCGGCTCTGGTTAAGCACTTGGTACTTCGGTATCAGGTGCTATTTTTTCAGGAGGAGATTTTCTATGAGAAGTGACTTAGTCAAGCAGGGTGTGGAGAGAGCACCCCATCGTTCACTGTTCAAGGCATCCGGCTACACCAATGAGCAGATCCGCAAGCCTCTGATCGGCGTGGTAAATTCCTATACAGATCTCGTACCGGGTCATATGCACCTGCAGCAGATCTCCCGTGCGGTGAAGGACGGTGTCCTGATGGCCGGCGGAACGCCCTTTGAGTTCAACACCATTGCTGTCTGCGACGGTATTGCCATGGGACACAACGGCATGCATTTCTCTCTGAGCTCCCGGGAGCTGATTGCGGATACCATCGAGTGTATGGCAACCGGTCACGAGCTGGATGCGCTGGTATTCATTCCCAACTGCGACAAGATCGTACCGGGCATGCTGCTGGCTGCCTGCCGTCTGAACCTGCCCTGCGTTTTCGTTTCCGGCGGTCCCATGCTTTCCATCAACCAGCGTGATCTGAACACTGTATTTGAGGCAGTGGGTGCCCGGAAGGCCAATATGATCACCGATGCAGAGCTGGATGACATCGAAGGCTCCTCCTGCCCTACCTGCGGCTCCTGCTCCGGCATGTTTACGGCGAACTCCATGAACAGCCTCTGTGAGGTACTGGGCATGGCGCTTCCCGGCAACGGCACCATTCCGGCAGTATATTCCGAGAGAATCCGTCTGGCAAAGCAGGCCGGCATGCAGGTGATGAAGGTGCTGGAGCAGAATATCCGGCCGAGAGACATTATCACAGAGAAGTCTATTGAAAATGCGCTGACCACTGATATGGCGCTGGGCTGCTCTACCAACACGGCACTGCATCTTCTGGCAGTGGCGCATGAGGCCGGTGTACCCTTCGAGCTCAGAAAGATCAATGAGATCTCCGAGAAGACCCCGAATCTCTGCCATCTGGCACCTGCCGGCAAGCACCATATGCAGGATCTGATGCAGGCAGGCGGTATCTATGCCGTTGTAAAGGAGCTGTCCGATCACGGCCTGATCCATACAGACTGCATGACTGTTCTGGGCGAGACCATCGGTGAAGCAACAAAGGATTCCGTGGTACGGGATCCGGAGGTGATCCGTCCCTGGGACAAGCCCTACCTGGCAACCGGCGGACTTGCTGTTCTTTTCGGCAACATTGCGCCCAACGGCTCTATCGTGAAGCGTTCTGCTGTGGCACCGGAGATGATGGTGAATGAGGGAACCGCGAAGGTTTTCGACTCCGAGGAGGAGGCCATCGGTGCTATCTATGCCGGCAAGATCAAGCCGGGTGATGTGGTGGTCATTCGTTACGAGGGACCGGCCGGCGGACCGGGCATGCGTGAGATGCTGAGCCCGACCTCTGCCATTGCCGGCATGAAGC
>CAVELT010000257.1:0-2140 GCA_963616545.1 Dysosmobacter segnis
CCTCGTTCTCCAGATTGTTGGGGATCTCCAGCATTTCGCTCTGTCCCTCCGGATAGTTGTCGATCACCAGCTTAACAGGGTCCAGTACCGCCATGAGACGGGGCTTCTTCAGCTTCAGATCCTCCCGGATGCAGTACTCCAGCAGAGAATAGTCTGAGGAGGACTGCGCCTTGGAAATACCGGAAAGCTTCACAAAGGTCTTGATGGATTCCGGGGTATAGCCTCTTCTTCTCAATGCAGCGATGGTCACAAGACGCGGATCATCCCAGCCGTCTACCACGCCGTCCTCCACCAGCTTCTTGATGTAGCGCTTGCCGGTCACCACATTGGTGAGATAAAGCTTGGCAAACTCGATCTGCCGGGGCGGATTCTCAAACTCGCAGGACTCTACTACCCAGTTGTACAGAGGACGGTGGTCCTCAAACTCCAGCGTGCAGATGGAATGTGTGATGTGCTCCACCGCATCCTCGATGGGATGTGCAAAGTCGTACATGGGATAAATGCACCACTTGTCGCCGGTATTCTGATGGCTCATGTGGGCCACACGGTAGATGACAGGATCCCGCATGTTGATGTTGGGGCTCGCCATATCGATCTTGGCACGAAGCACCTTCTCACCGTCCTGGAACTTACCGTTCTTCATGTCCTCGAACAGCTGAAGATTCTCTTCCACAGAACGGTTCCGATACGGGCTCTCCTTGCCCGGCGTATTGAAGTCACCGCGGTAGGCACGGATCTCCTCTGCGCTCAGATCGTCCACGAAGGCCAGTCCCTTCTTAATGAGAAAAACTGCCTTCTCATACATAATATCGAAGTAATTGGAAGCGAAGAAAAGTCTGTCCTCAAAATCGGCACCCAGCCACTTCACATCCCGTACAATCGATTCCACAAACTCAGATTTCTCCTTTGTGGGGTTCGTATCGTCAAAGCGCAGGTTGAACTTTCCGCCGTACTCCTCCGCTAAGCCATAATTCAAAAGGATGGACTTGGCATGTCCGATATGCAGGTAGCCGTTCGGCTCCGGCGGAAAACGGGTATGCACATGATCGTAAACACCCTCCCGAAGATCCGCATCGATAAACTGCTCAATGAAGTTTTTGGATTCCTGTACCGTCTCCTCCGCTTCATTGTTAAGGTTCTTATTTTCTTCAGCCATTCCGTTTCCTCCCTGAGCCTAAAGTATTGTAGCTGTTTTTCAGCCAAAAATTATAGCACAGCTCCCTGTCATTCTTCAATCACTGATTGCTCTCGTTTGCCGTGCCGGACTGCGCCTGCCGGGCTGCCCGGTATTTTGCCGTTCGCTTCGCTGCCAGCGTCAGCAGCTTTTTGAGGTCATGCATCTCGGAGAAACGGCCGGCTCCCACGGCCGCATGCAGCCGGCACTCATAGCCGTTCACGCTGTGCACCTCGGAAACAATCTGGCAAAGCTGTTCACTCAGCACATCCGGATCTTCGTCCTCCCGGGTTGCCCGCAGCAGTACGAAGTCATCGCTGCTGTAACGGGCAATCGCGGCCTCCGTACCGGCAAAATAGTCCAGCTTCTTTGCCACCGCATAGAGGAGCTCATCCGCATAGGCCTGCCCTTCGCTTTCCAGAATCTCCCTGTAATTGTCCAGGCTCACATAAAAGCCGATAAAATCCTGCTTCCGATTGCGGTAGGCGTCCAGAAAATCCATGGCTGCCATCATTAAGCCCCGGGCGTTGAGAAGTCCTGTCACCGCATCCGTTTCCTGGATCTGCCGCCGTTTCTTTTCCGGCTGTGAATCCGCTGCCACATCCCGGAAATAGCCCACCAGACCCACAATCTGCCCGTTTTCATAGATCGGCATCTTCGAAGCCCGGATGGCACGGACATGGCCGTGGGAAAAGCAATGCCCCAGCACCTCGTGGGTGGCAATACCCTCCTCGATCACCCGCTTCTCATCATTTTTAAACGGCTCGGGGTCCATATGCCAGCCCATCTCCTCATCGTTTTTCCCGATGATGGCCTCCGCCGAGGCAAAGCCGTAATAATCCAGGAATTTCCGGTTCGCACCAAGGAACCGCCGTTCACGGTCCTTCCAGAAAATTCCGAGATCGGAGTTTTCACACAATGCCTTGAAGATCTCGCTGCCGGCGATCTCCGGAAGTGCTGTTTCCT
>CAVELT010000258.1:0-2117 GCA_963616545.1 Dysosmobacter segnis
GCTACCTTTTCCTCCTGCAGCAGGCGGTTCGCGAACTCCTCACTGCTCATGCCGAAGCGGCGGATGCTGGGGAAGACATAGAAGGCGCCGTAGGGCTCGAAGCAGTCCATGCCGAGCTCCCGGAAACGGTTCACCAGATAGCGGCGGCGCTCATCATAGGCCGTCCGCATGTGCTGCACATCCGCATCCCCGGCGCGCAGTGCCTCCAGGGCCGCATACTGGGAGGTGGTGGGGCCGCACATGATGGCGAACTGGTGCAGCTTCAGCATCTGCTGCAGGATCAGCTTCGGCGCACAGGCATAGCCCAGACGCCAGCCCGTCATGGCATAGGCCTTGGAGAAGCCGTTGATGTAGACCGTCCGCTCCCGCATGCCCGGAAATTCGATGATGGAGTGATGCTTTCCCTTATAGCTCAGCTCGCTGTAGATCTCATCCGTCAGGATGAAAATGTCCTTCTCCTCCACGATCTCGGCGATCTTCCGGAGATCCTCCTCCTCCATGATGGCGCCTGTGGGGTTGTTCGGGAAAGGCAGCACCAGAAGCTTCGTCTTATCCGTGATCTTCTCCCGCAGCTTCTCCGGCGTCAGGCGGAACTCGTCCTTCTCCTCCAGCTCAATGATGACCGGCACGCCGCCCGCCATCCGGGCACAGGGCACATAGGACACATAGCTCGGCTGCGGGATCAGCACCTCATCCCCGGGATTCAGCATGACCCGCATGGCCACGTCGATCGCCTCGGAGCCGCCCACGGTCACCATGGTTTCCTTCATGGCATCGTAATGCACTCCGTGCTTCCGCTCCACATAGGCCGAAATCTCCTCCCTCAGCTCCCGCAGACCCGCATTGGAGGTATAGAAGGTACGCCCCTTCTCCAGGGAATGAATGCCCTCCTCCCGGATATGCCAGGGCGTATCAAAGTCCGGCTCGCCCACGCCCAGAGAGATGGCATCCTTCATTTCCGCCACGATGTCGAAGAACTTCCGGATGCCGCTGGGCTGCACATCGACAATGGTATCGTTCAGGGGATTTCTCATGGTGACACCTTCATCCTTTCATCCTTCCGCGGCTGCTCAATAACCGTGCCGTGATCCTTGTAGCGCTTCAGCACGAAGTGGGTCGCCGTCGACAGCACCGAATCCATGGGGCTCAGCTTCATGGCCACGAAATTCGCCACCTCCTTCATGGTGGTTCCCTTGATCATCACCGTGAAGTCAAAGGCGCCGCTCATGAGATACAGGGCGTCCACCTCATCGTACTGATAGATCCGCTCGGCAATGGAATCGAAGCCCATGCCGCGCTGCGGGGTCACCTTCACCTCGATCAGCGCGTCCACCCGCTCGTCCTTCGTCTTGTCCCAGTTGATGAGGGTATGGTAGCCGCAGATGATGTGCTCCTCCTCCATCAGCTCCAGCTCGTGAGCCACCAGGGCCTCGTCCTCACCCAGGATCTGAGCGATATCCTTCACCGTCAGTCTGGCATTTTTCTCTATGATTGTCAGAATCTTCTCTCTCATCTTGTTCTGCTCCTCTATGCTAATGTCTTCGCTTCTCATTGCTGGGTCGGTACCGCAGGCCTCGGTTTCCCTGCTGCGGAGCACATGCTCGTCTGCACGCCGCTTCGGTTCCCTAAGTCAGTGCGATACCCAGCCGCTCGAGCGCGTCCTCCTGCTCACCTGTCAGGAAGGCCGGCTCCCGGCCGTCCGTACGGACCCGCTTTTTGTCCTTCTCAATCCGTCCGAATACAGCGGCTTCCAGGCCCCGGGACCGAAGGTCCTCACAGAGCTGAAAGCCGCTTCCCGCGACAGCGAGAAAGCAATGCTCCGCCGCCAGGCGGTAGGGATTCAGACCGAAGAGCTCACAGAGCTCCACCGTGATCTGCAGAAGGGGAATGCGGTCCAGCCGATAGCTGCAGCCGGGGCCGGGAGAATGTCGTTTCCCCGTTTTTTCATCTACCCCGTCCTCGGAAAGCAGATTCCAGAGGGCCGCCAGAACGCCGCCCTTTCCCACAGGCCGGATGGCAGAAACCTCATACTTCTGCCGGAAGCCCGGCAGAACATCCGGCACGAAGCCGGTCACAAGCTCGCCCGCATTTCGCTTTGCCTGCACATCCTTTTCCCA
>CAVELT010000259.1:0-2114 GCA_963616545.1 Dysosmobacter segnis
CAAATTTGTAGGTTCAATTTGTGCAGACTCGAACGTCCCAGCAACTCTCTGATAATTGGATTATAACAAATGCATTTTCTTTATTCAAGGGCAATCTGTCGGCTTCACAGAATGCTCATAAATCATAGATCAGAAGAAGCACACCGTTTTTTACGGAAATGTCGGCGGCGCTGCCGACGAACTCGTTGCTGAGTCCTGTGGGCGTGCTGTTGTTCAGCGTGACATTTTCCACCACATACTTAAAGCCCCGCTCTGTCACACCCTCTGCGGTATCCGAAAGGGCCAGGGCCGAAAAATAGCCCGTTTTTCCCGCCGGGAAGGACACGCCCTCATCCGCAATGGCGGTAATGACCTGACGGGCGCTATAGATATAACCGTGCAGCCGCCGGCGGGCCAGAAAGCCCAGGAGCTGGAAATTGGCGATGCTGTGGTCAATGCGCGCGCCGCCGGTGGCCCCCAGGAGATGAAATTCCTCATAGCCCTTTTCCATGCCGATGCGGATGCAGGCCAGAAGATCCGGATCGTTCTTCACCGGATCGATGACCCGGGTTTCGATGCCCTCGTAGCGTCGATTTTCCAGATGATGGATGTATTCTGCTTTTTCCGCGTCCTCAAAGATGGAAAGGCCGGAAACCGCTCCGGTCACACCGGCCACCCCGGGGATGTGCATGGAATCAAAGTCCCCCACCAGAAGATCAGGCCGGATGCCCAGCGGGCGAAGATGCTGATATCCCCCGTCTGCCGCGATGAGATAATCCTCTTCCGTCAGCGAAAAAGGAAAGCCGAAGAAATCTCCGGCTCCCACAATGATGCAGCGTCCATTCATTTCCTCACCTACCTCCTGAGCTTCTGAAAAAACATGGCCAGCAGCTCCTGACATTCCTCCAGCAGGATGCCGTCCTTCTGCTCCGCCCGGTGATTGAGTCCCGGCTGCTGCAGCATATTCAGGACAGAGCCGCAGCAGCCCGCCTTCTGGTTTCGTGCGCCCATCACCACCCGAGGCACCCTGGCCTGAATAATGGCACCGGCGCACATAGGACAGGGCTCCAGCGTCACATACATAGTGCAGTCCTCCAGCCGCCAGTCCTCAATTTTCCGGCAGGCCCGCTGAATGGCCAGGATCTCCGCATGCATCAGGGCATTCCGGTCCTTGTTCCGGCGATTGTAGCCCCGTCCGATGACAGTCCCCGGCAGGATGCCGTGGGCCTCTGCATTCAGATCCGCCTTGCTGCCCGGCTTTTTGCCGTCATAGACGATGACGCAGCCGATGGGCACATCGCCGCCCCGCAGGGCCCGCCGGGCCTCCCGGATGGCCTCCCGCATCCATCGTTCCTCCTCTGAGAGCAGCCGCCGGGGCCGCCGCTTCGCGGCAGCCCCGGGACTTAAAATCTTCTGTGCTTCACTCATTTTAACTTTCCAAGAATGGATTCACCGATGCAGTGTGCCGGCAGCGCCAGACCGAAGTTCTCTGCAATGGTGGCACCGATGACGGCGAAGCTGTTCTCCTCCGGCAGAATCCTGCCCGGCAGCTTCTCGTTATAGATGAGGAGCGGCACCTTCTCCCGGGTATGGTCCGTCCCCCGATAGGTGGGATCGTTGCCGTGGTCAGCCGTCAGCATCAGAAGATCATCCGGCCGCAGTACCTTGAGAAGCTCCCCAAGCTTCACATCAAAGCGCTCGATCTCGGCGGCATAGCCCTCCGGGTCTCTCCGATGGCCCCAAAGGGCATCGAAATCCACAAGATTCACGAAGCAGAGACCGGTGAAGTCGTGCTTTGCTGCCTCCTCAATGGTCTGCTCCATGCCGTTCACGGAGCTCACGGAATGGATGGCCTCTGTCACACCCTCACCGACAAAGATATCGCTGATCTTGCCGATGGAGATCATGTCCAGGCCGGCATTCTTCAGCACATTCAGCACCGTATCGTCAAAGGGCTTCACCGCAAGGTCATGACGGTTTGCAGTCCGCTTGAATACGCCGGCCTTCTCTCCCACATAGGGACGGGCAATGACGCGTCCGACCTTCCACTCGTCCTTCATGGTGATTTCTCTGGCGATCTCGCAGCAGCGGTACAGCTCGTCCAGACCGAAGTACTGCGGATCCTCATGACCGGC
>CAVELT010000260.1:0-2113 GCA_963616545.1 Dysosmobacter segnis
GTGAGCGGCAGCTCGATGACCTCCTCCGCGCCGTTCCGGCCGATCCGGGCCGGCACACCGGCGAAGAGCCCCGACTCTCCGTACTCCCCGTTCAGCTCCACGCTGGCGGGCACAACCGCCTTCTCATCGAAGCGGATCAGCTTTACCAGCTTCGCCGCCGTCATGGCGATCGCATATTCCGTACAGTACTTTCCGTTGTAGGTGGTCCAGCCGCCCTCTCTGGCGCTGTCTTCTATCGCCTTTGGGCTCAGCGTAAGCTTGGCTTGCGGGGCGCCCAAAGGCGATCCCCCTGCCAGACTGAAGCAGGACCAGGGGCTCATCTGCTCATTGCCGTGCTCGCCGATCATGTACGCCGTGATGGACTTCGCATCCACCCCTGTCACCTCCTGCAGCCGATACTTAAGCCGCGCCGTATCGAGCCCCGTACCGGTGCCCAGCACATGCCCCTTCGGCAGCTGCAGAATGTCGTTCAGCCACTTCGTGATGACATCGCAGGGATTCGAAATGTTCACCAGCACACCCTGAAAGCCGCTGGCCTTCAGCCGCTCCGCATAGCCGTGGATGGCATGCATGTTAAAGGTCATTTCCGTGAGCCGCGTATGCGTGTCCTTCAGGGCAATGATGTCGCCCACACAGTTCACAATCACGTCCCGGTCGCCCAGGTCCTCGATCTCTCCCAGCTCGATCTTCACCCGATGGGGCAGAAATTCCGTGCAGTCCAGCACGTCCTGTCTCTCGGAGGCCGCCTTTGTCCGTTTCTCCGGCAGGTCCACCAGGATAATGTCTTCGGCCAGACCCTGCGCGGCAACCGCATTCAGCACATGGGCGCCTACATGTCCGAGTCCAATGATACCAAGCTTGAAATCACCCATTTTTATTCCTCCTCTTTTTTTGCCTTCCTGCCAATCCCATCGGCTGTCCAACGAGTCACCGCCGACTACTCCTCCCGGGTAAGCCACCAGTAGGCATACGCCGCATAAGCGGCGCTCCCGACGGGAATCGCGGCCTCGTCTACATTAAAATGACTGGTATGATAGGCATTTTCTGTTCCCGGCACCGATGGATTTCCGGTACCGAGGTACACATAGACCCCGGGGATCTCCGCCTGATAGTCGGAAAAATCGTCCCCGGAAAGATACAGCTCCCGGTCGGTGCAGATATTTTCTGCGCCCACCAGGGCGCCGAGTACCGCCTGCACCTCCCGGGTGGTCTCCGGCGGGTTCACCAAGGGAAGCGCGAAGTCCTCCCAGCTGAGCTCTGCCGTGCCGCCGTAAAGGGCCGCCGTGCTCTCTGCCGCCTTCGTCACCAGGGCATTGATCCGCTGCCGGTTCGCTGCGGAGATGTTCCGGGTGGTGCCCTCCAGCACGGCCTCCTCGGCCACGATGTTGTAGCTGTCACCGGCGGTGAATTTGCCGACACCGATGATCACCGGCTCCACCGGAGAGCTCATGCGGGTCACCAGGGCCTGCAGCGCCACCACGATCTGACTGCCGATGTAGAGGGCATCCACGCCCTCATTGGGCTTACAGACATGGGCGGCCTTTCCCCGGATCCGGATGGTGAAGTGATCCACACTGGCATTGTTGATGCCCGGCTTCACCCCCAGCACCCCGGTATGCAGGTCCGGCGCCGTATGGAGGCCGAAAACCCGCTGGGCCCTTCCCAGCGTCTTTTCCTTCTCCCGGCAGAAGCGCTTCGCGCCGGCGCCGATCTCCTCCGCCGGCTGGAAAAGGAAGCGCACCGTGCCGACCAGCTCCTCCCGCCGGGCAGCGAGGATACGGGCCGCCCCCAGGAGGGCCGCCGTATGCACATCGTGGCCGCAGGCATGCATTCTGCCCTTTTCCAGAGAGCGGTACTCGACCACATTATCCTCCGACATCGGGAGCGCGTCAATATCCGCGCGCAGGGCAATTTCTCTGTCACCCGGCTTTCCACCGCGCAGAATGCCGATCACACCGGTCTCGGAAACCCGGAAGCAGTCGATGTCCAGCTTCCGAAGCTCCTCCTCGATGCGGTCCGAGGTACGGTACTCCTGAAAGGCCGTCTCCGGATGCTGATGAAAGTCCCGGCGCAGCGCACGGACATAGTCGAAATCCCGCTCCGCCGCCTCCCG
>CAVELT010000261.1:0-2093 GCA_963616545.1 Dysosmobacter segnis
TTCGAAAGCCGTTCCTTGTAAAAATTTTCGCATTTCTGAGAAGTGTTCTGCTCACGCTTTCCTCCTTCGAAAACTTTTCCTGTTCAAGTTCCGACAAAGTATAGCATAAGGGGCGGGGGCTGTCAAATATACAGTTTCTTTCTAAGGTTCTCTAAGATTCTAAGATTTTTAATGCCTGCTGCTTCAAAGTGTTGTATACTATTTTGTCATTCAAGATATTCTGCAAAAACTTTACGCTGCCTTCAGAAAGGAGTCCTTTTATGAGTAAGATCACGTTTCCGAAGCCCGGAAATTTTGTTTATCCTGTGCCCGCCGTCATGGTGAGCTGCCGCGGCAAAGACGGAAAAGCCAACATTATCACCATCGCCTGGACAGGCACCATCTGTTCGGATCCGCCCATGGCCTACATCTCTGTACGGAAGGAACGGGCTTCACATCCCATGCTGGAGGAGACCGGCGAGTTCGTCATCAATCTGCCGAACCGGGCACTGGCCAAGGCCCTGGACTACTGCGGCTGCACCAGCGGCAGCAAAACAGACAAATGGCAGGACATGGGGCTTCACGAGGGACGAGCCAGCGTCGTTTCCGCTCCCACCATTGCCGAAGCACCGGTGTCTATCGAATGTAAGGTGACGCAGGTGCTGCCGCTGGGAAGTCATGATCTCTTCCTGGCCGAGGTCGTAGCCGTGCAGGTGGATGAGAAATACATCGACGAAAAGGGAGCATTCCACATGGAGGATGTGGATCTTCTGGCCTATTCCCACGGTGAATACTATGCACTGGGAGAGGCACTCGGCAAATTCGGCTTCTCAGTACGTAAAAAGAAATGATATTTTTGTAAGTTTATAGAATTTTTATTATTTTCTGTTTGCATTCTCCGCAGGCACTGTGTATGATGAGCATATACAGACCTGCGGATTT
This sequence comes from Dysosmobacter segnis, assembly GCA_963616545.1. Classification (GTDB taxonomy): domain Bacteria; phylum Bacillota; class Clostridia; order Lachnospirales; family Lachnospiraceae; genus Oribacterium. Next base: position 922 of record CAVELT010000261.1, read on the forward strand.
TTCTTTTGCCGTTCTCAGGCCAATGCAGGCTTTTCTGAAAAAGGGCACCGCCGGATTTCGGCGCAGCCTTTATCGTATGACTTCTCCATCCTCTTTTATTCATCTATCCACAAGGAGTCCCCTATGCAAAACAATACCTTCTACCGGCCGACGTCTGCCCAGATCGATCCTGCGCAGCTGCTGGACCGCATCACCTATCGTCTTCTGAATCACGCACAGCACTCTGCCCTGCTGGAGCAGCGGCCTGCCGTGCTCATGGGGGACCTCTGTCTGCTCTTCCAGTTTGATATCAGCGAAAACGCAGAAGTCAGCCGTACCATCCCCATCACCAATGCCCTGCTCTCCCGTCTGAACCTCAGTCCCCGGGAGCTCCTGAAGCTGGCGAAGGAAAATACCATGCGGCTGCAGCCGCTGGTCATTGATACCATGGAGGCCCGACTGGGTCTGCCGCCCGTCTCTGATGAAACCCAGCCCACTCTGCTGATCATCACAAATCCGGACAACTTCTATGGGGCCGGCACTATCCTCTATCCCGGCGTGGGCCAGCAGATCGCCGCACGGCTTCACACGGAGGACTATCTGATCCTGCCCTCTTCTGTTCATGAGGTGCTGGCCGTTCCGCGCTATCTGGGCTCCGACATCGCCGGCCTCCGTACCATGGTGCAGGAGATCAACGAAAACGAGGTTGCACCGAAGGATCGTCTGTCGGATAATGTCTATGAGCTGCGGCAGCAGAGGCTGCTGCCGATAGTAACCTGATGGACTCAGCTGCAGAAAGGAAGGCCAAACCATGCAGTATCTCCGTCTCTCCGACGATTGGAAACGCCGCTTCGGCGGCAAGGTCTATAAGCTCTCTCTGCAGTCCGGCTGCTCCTGTCCCAACCGTGACGGCCGGCTCTCCTACGGCGGCTGCAGCTTCTGTTCGGAGGGCGGCTCCGGTGACTTCGCCGCACCGCTGCTGTCCATTCGGGAACAGCTGGAAATTGCCAAGCAGCGCGTCATCGCCAAGCTGCCGAAAAGAGAAAAAGCAGAGCAGCATCGATACATTGCTTATTTTCAATCCTATACCAATACCTACGGACCGGAAGACAGACTCGAAGCCCTGTTTCGGGAAGCAATGGCGCCGCCGGAAATCGTGGCCCTCTCCATCGGCACCCGGCCCGACTGCATTA
>CAVELT010000262.1:0-2087 GCA_963616545.1 Dysosmobacter segnis
ATACGGACTGATCGAGCCCGAGACATATTAATAAGAAATAGAAAAACCCGGCAGCTTTGCTGCCGGGTTTTTTTAGGGAAACGCTGATTAAAGCGTTTCCCTCGCCGGATTTGCGCTGCGAAGCAGCAAATTCCTTTGCAAATCCGTGCGATCCGCCGGAGGCAGCTAAGGAAATGCTGAATTAATCAGCATTTCCTTAGATCCATCCACCGTCAAACTGTATCACCTGGCCGGTGAGGTAGGCCGGTGCCTTGGCCAGAAGGCGGAGCATTTCTGCGGCTTCCGCCGCCGAAGCCATGCGGCCGTAGGGAATCTCCTCCTCCACGGCAGCCCGGTCCTCCGGGCTCATCCAGCCGTTCATGTCCGTGTCCACGCAGCCCAGGGCCAGCGCATTGACCGGAATGTGATTCGGCGCCAGCTCCTTGGCCATGGCCTTCGTCAGCGCATTCACACCGCCCTTGGTCAGGGAATAGATGCTCTCCATGGAGGCACCCGTCACGCCCCAGACAGAGGAAATGTTCCAGATCCGTCCCTGCCCGGCCTTCAGAAGATACGGAAGCATGGCCCGGCTCAGCCGGAACATGCCGCCCAGGTTGGCATCCACCAGCTCTGCAAACTCCGCATCGGAAACATCCTGCAGGAGATTGAAGCGGGAGATGCCGCCGTTGTTCACCAGAAGAATTTCATCCTCCGCCGCAAAGCGGCTGCTGTTCAGATCAATTCCCAGAAAGCCGCTGAGCTCCTCATCTCCGATCTCACCATGAACCGCGCGGCACTCCGTTATTTCCGAGAGTGCCGCACAGACCTCGTCCAGTAGGTCAAAGCGGGAGCGGCAGTTCAGCAGAAGACGCCAATCGTCTTCTGCTAATGCTTTTGCGATCGCCTTTCCCACGCCGCGGGACGCGCCCGTAATGACTGCCGACTTCATTTACGCAGCTGCCTTTGCGGTCTCCGCTGCAGCTTCTGTGCTGCTGCCGTCCACGTAAGCTGCGGCCTGCTGTCCGGCGATTCTTCCGAATACCGTGAAATCCGCTACGGCATTGCCGCCGAGACGGTTTGCGCCGTGTACGCCGCCGGTAACCTCACCTGCCGCATAAAGACCCGGAATGGCTGTGCCGTTCTCTGTCAGAACCTCTGTTTCAGCGTTGATCTTCAGACCGCCCATGGTGTGATGCACACCCGGCTGTACGGTCAGCGCATAGAGAGTATCCTCCAGCGGCTCCGCGAAGGAGGTACGTCCGAACTCCTCATCGCTCTTGTTGGCAACGCACTCGTTCCACTTGGAAATGGTCTCGGAAAGTGTGGCTGCATCGACGCCCATCTGCTCTGCCAGCTCCTCGGCATTGCTGCCGCTGACCATCCAGCCCTTGCTGTCATAGCCCTGGATGACCTTCGAAGCATCATACATCTTCTGGTCCACAATGAGCCATACCACACCGTCGGTCTGCTCATTCTCTGCCGCAGACACCTTGTCTCTGGTGGAAACCTCATCGAAGAAGCGCTTGCCTTCCTTATTCACAAGGATGGCACCGTCGCCGCGAAGTCCCTCGGTGATCAGGTTGGCACTGCCGTCCTCTGCCACATGCACAGTGGGATGCAGCTGGATCTGATCCATATCCACGGTAGCTGCACCGACCTCTTCACCCATGGTGATGCCCTGTCCCAAAATACCGGGCGCATTGGTGGAAATGTAGCCCTTCAGGCTCGCATTGTACTCGGAAACCATCTCGTTGTTGGCACCGAAGCCGCCGGCTGCGATCACCACTGCCTTGGCATGTACGGTCACCTTGCTGCCGTCCTTGGCTGTCGCCTCGATACCGGCTGCCGCACCGTCCTCCATGAGGATCTTCTCCGCTGTAGTATTGTACATGATCTGTACACCGCGCTCCTCCAGATCCTTCTCCAGGATCGGAATCATATAGGAGCCAACGGAAAGGGTCTTGCCCTCGTCATCCACCGGACGATGGATACGCTTTACGGAAGCACCGCCGAACTGGGCAACATTATGGAGTGTCACGCCGTTCTCATCCAACCAGTCAATGGCATCCTCAGAATCCTCGCAGAGGGTCTTCACCAGCTCCGGATCA
>CAVELT010000263.1:0-2081 GCA_963616545.1 Dysosmobacter segnis
TATCCGGAGGGACAGAGCGAAATGCTGGAGATCCCCAACAATCTGGAGAACGAGGCACTGGGCAGCCGCTCCGTGGAATTCGGACGGGAGCTCTATATCGAGCGGGATGACTTCATGATCGAGCCGCCGAAGAAGTATAAGCGTCTTTATCCGGACAATGAGGTACGTCTCATGGGCGCTTACTTCGTAAAGTGTGTGGGCTATGAGACCGATGCAGAGGGAAAGGTTACCGTTGTCCACTGTACCTATGATCCGGAAACCAAGTCCGGCTCCGGCTTTACGGGCCGTAAGGTGAAGGGCACCATTCACTGGGTCAATGTCAAGACCGCCGGAAAGGTGACCGCCCGCCTTTATGAGCAGCTCATCGATGAAGAGAAGGGCAAGCTCAACGAGGACGGCAGCCTGAACTTCAACCCGAACTCTCTGGAGGTGGTGGAGAACTGCTATGTGGAGCCGCTGCTGATGGAGGCGAAGCCGTATGAGAGCTTCCAGTTTGTGCGGGACGGTTATTTCTGCGCAGACTGTCGGGATTCGAAGGAGGGACAGCCGGTATTCAACCGGGTGGTTTCTCTGAAGTCCAGCTTTAAGATCTGAGAAAAGGAGGAAGAGATATGTCGAGAAGAAAGGGTCTGGGAGGCCTGATGGGTCTGGCTGCATTCCTTGGTGCAGGCGCCGCCGTGGTTTCCTATCTTTACAAGTACCAGAAGTTTTCGGAGGAGGTGGATCAGGATTTCACCGATGTGATGGATTCTGCCAGTGAGATGAAGGACACCGCCAAGCGCTCCTACACCACATTAAAGTCCTCCGTTACCACAGAGGATCTGAAGAATGCGGCCAAGGATCTGGGCTATGCTGCGAAGAATCTGGCCATTGATACCAAGAATCTGGCAGTGGATGCCGGCAAGGATGCCTACAAGACCGTCCGCGATGCGCTGGACAGCAAGCGGAAGGACGAGGATATCGTCGAAGAGGAGCTGGAGGATCCGGAGGTTGAGGTAGAATTCTACCAGGAGCCGCTGGACGAGGAAACAGCGCCGGAGTCTGAGAAAGCTGAGGATGCAGCGGAGGCTGTGCCGGCAGCAGAGGAAGCAGCAGCTGAGCCGGAGGAAGTGGATCTGACGGAAGAGACCGAGGCGTAAGGCATGGAGAAGATCACCAGCTTTACCATCGATCATCTGCGTCTAGAGCCCGGCATCTATGTTTCCCGGAGAGACCGGATCGGGGCAGAAAGCATTACCACCTTCGACCTGCGGGTGACGAAGCCCAATGCGGAGCCGGTTATGGATACGGCGCCGGTACATGCCATTGAGCATCTGGCGGCCACCTATCTGCGGAATGATCCGGAGTGGCGGGACCGGGTGCTGTATTTCGGCCCCATGGGCTGCCGCACCGGCTTCTATCTTCTGCTGGCCGGAGAGCTCACATCAAAGGACATTACGGGGCTTGTAACCCGCTGCTTTGAATTTATCCGGGATTTCGAGGGAGAGATCCCCGGCGCAGCGCCGAAGGACTGCGGCAATTACCTGGACATGAGCCTGCCCATGGCCAAGTGGTGGGCGAAGCGTTATCTGGAGAATACGCTCTACGGTATAGATGAGAAGCATCTCTGCTATCCGGAATGAGACTGGATGACAGCTTGACAGAAGAAAAAATAATTACTATTATCATAAGGCATGGGCAAAGAGGCCTGGATTTTACCAGACGATCTTTGCCCTTTCGTGTATACAAGAATAAAAGAGGGAGTACATACATATGGCTGCAAAGATCAACCGGAATTATCAGAACCTGAAGGAAAGCTATCTTTTTGCGGAGATCGCAAACCGCATTCGTGAGTGGCAGGCAAAGCACCCGGAGACAGCAGATCAGCTGATCCGCATGGGCATCGGCGATGTGACGAGACCGCTGCCGGAGTCCGTGGTGAAGGCCATGATTTCAGCATCCGAGGAGATGGGCAAAGCGGAAAGCTTCCGGGGCTACGGTCCGGAGCAGGGCTATGATTTCCTGAAGGAGAGCATTCAGAAGTACTACAGCCGTTTCGGCGTGAAGCTGGATCTGCATGAGATCTTCATTTCCGACGGTGC
>CAVELT010000264.1:0-2074 GCA_963616545.1 Dysosmobacter segnis
GTCACCTCCACCGACAGCTACTCTGCGTTTTCCATGGAATTCATCCTCCGCCTGCGCATTTCTCTCCTTCAGTCTCATGCCAATCCCGTCGCAGCTGACTCGAAAAACGCACACTACCACCAGACGGTCTTTGCTCCCGACATCTCCATCTTCTGACCACACGACCATGGGATGGGCACAGCGGTCAGGCTCCCTTATGCTATAGAAAAGCATACGAAGGAGGAGTTTTGCATGAGCAAAGATACCGAAATACTCAAACGAGGTGCTGAAGTGGCGCAGTTCCGCTTCGCTCTTATCGCTCCTGTGGTTCAGGGGCTTTTTCCCGATCCATCTGCGACTGCCTACTACAAGCGGGTCACACAGGCACCGCTGACGCTCCCGGACGGAAGCCGCATCTCTTACAGCTATAAGACACTGGAAAAATGGAAATCCCAGTACTCCATCGGCGGCCTGGATGCCCTGATGCCGTCCGTGCGCTCTGACAAGGGCAGCTCACGCGCCCTGAACGATGAGGCCATCGCTGAGATCTATCGAATCAAGAAAGAGCAGCCGAGAATGAACGCTACCCAGATCTATGAGCATCTGGTTCGGGAATCCTTTCTGTCGGCATCCGTCAGTGTGGATTCCGTCCAGCGTTTTATCCGCCAGAATGATCTGAAATCCGCAAGAGACCCGAATCTGCATGACCGGAAGGCCTATGAGGAGGATGAATTCGGCAAAATCTGGCAGGCGGACACCTGTTACCTCCCATATATCACAGAAGACGGACAAACCCGCAGGGTCTACTGCATCATGATCATTGACGATCATTCCAGGCTCCTGGTTGGCGGAGAACTGTTCTACAACGACAATGCCTACAACTTCCAGAAAGTGCTGAAAAATGCCATAGCCACCTATGGAATCCCGGATAAGCTTTACGTGGACAACGGCTGCAGCTACTCCAACGAGCAGCTTTCCATGATCTGCGTATCCCTTGGAATTCTTCTCCTGCATACGCGCGTCCGTGACGGAGCCAGTAAGGGCAAGGTCGAACGCCATTTCAGAACGCTCAAGGAGCGCTGGCTGTACACGTTGGATATTGCCTCCATCACCTCACTGGAGCAATTCAATGGCATGCTTCGCGATTACATGCGTTCCTACAATACCACGTTCCACCGCGGCATCGACGGCGTGCCTCTCGAACGCTATGAAGCATCTAAGGGCCATCCCCGCAAGCCGCAGTCCCGTGAGTGGTTGGACGCCTGCTTCTACAACCGCATCTCCCGGAAGGTGCGTAAGGACTCTACCATCAGTATCGACAAGGTCAGCTACGATGTCCCGATGCAGTTCATTTCCGCGAAGGTAGACATCCGTTTTCTTCCGGATGACATGGACTCTGCCTTCCTTCTCTTTGAGGGTCAGCGATTCCCGATTCGCCGCACGAACCGCAACGAAAACTGTCACACGAAGCGCAACAATCCTGCCATTGATTATTCCAGGATCGGAGGTGAGGGCTGATGTTCAATTCTTTTTATGGGCTGTCCTTTAACCCCTTTGACAAACAGCAGATGAAAGAAAAGGATCATTTCATCTCCAGGGACTTTACCGAGATGACCAACCGGCTCAATTACCTCAAAGATATCCGGGGAATCGGCGTGTTCACCGCAAGGCCGGGAATGGGAAAAACCTTCTGCCTGCGCTGCTTTGCTGCCGGGCTGAACCCCAGTCTCTATCACATGGAATACCTCTGTCTGTCCACCATCAGCGTTGCGGATTTCTACAAGCAGCTGTGTGCCATCCTCGGAGTCTCAGATCGGGGTGGAAAAACCGTGATGTTTAAAGCCATTCAGGAGCAGATCACCTATCTCTACAAGGAGAAGCGCCAGCCGCTGCTGCTTGCCATCGATGAAGCCCAGTATCTGAATACCGGCATCCTGAACGATATCAAGATGCTCATGAATTACGGCTACGATTCCGTGAATTATTTTACACTGATTCTTTGCGGGGAATCACATCTGAACGATACCCTGCGCAAGCCGGTGCATGAGGCGCTGAGGCAGCGCATCACCGTCCATTACAACTATAGCGGCCTGTC
>CAVELT010000265.1:0-2060 GCA_963616545.1 Dysosmobacter segnis
TGTTTTCGCCTACGGACTGTGAGGTGACGGCATGAAGGAGTTTGAAGTAACCATTACAGAGACACTTCAGAAGTCTGTTACCGTGGAGGCTGCAACCCGTGAGGAGGCGCAGGCCATGGTGGAGGAAATGTGGGATAAGGGCGATGTCGTCCTAGATGCTGACAATTTCGTCGGTGCGGATTTCACCTGCGACAACGGGCACGAGATTGAGGAAAACAAGAGCATCGAAGTGCTTCTGGTTCAGCCCGGACAGTATGCGAAGATGGCAACCATCGGCGCTGATCTTAAATCCATGCAGGATGTGGTCGGCGGCAGCATCCAGGAGGCATTCTTCTTCGATGATCCGGTATCACTGGTCTGCAATGAGGAGGGTAAGATCAGCGGTCTGCCATTGAACCGAGCTATCCGCGATGACGGCGGCAAGGTCATTGATATTGTGGCCGGGACATTCTTCATCTGCGGTGCAGAGGGCGAGGATTTTTCCTCGCTGCCGAAGGAATTTCGCCAGAAATATGAGGACAAGTTTAAGAAGCCGGAGACCTTTCTCAAGATGGGACGCAGCATTATGGCAATTCCCACCGAGCCGACTGCGGAAAAGGCAAAGCCGGAGAAGAAAGCACCCGGCATGGAGCTGTGATGCCGATGATCATGCAAGAAACGGAGGTGATGACGCTTGCAGGAGGAAGTTCAAAACAGGACGGTCACGCTGACCATATCCGGTGCGAGACTGACGGGACGTACCCTTAAGTGGGCAATCCTTCAGCTCTTGAACAGTCACAGTAAAAACAAGGCAAAGCGGGCGCAGGCAAAAGCCATTACGCCAAAGGGCAAGCAGTCCGTAAAGGAGCTGGTCGGTCAGAATCAGGGCGTTCAGAATATCGAGATCAGCGATAAGAACATCAAGGACTTTGACCGTGTGGCCCGGAAGTACGGCATTGATTATGCCGTGAAGCGGGATACCACAGAGAAGCCCCCGAAATATCTGGTCTTTTTCAAGGCGAGAGACGGCGATGCATTAAATGCGGCATTCCGTGAATATGCTGCCGTTTCTGCCAGGAAGAAAGCACGTCCTTCCGTCCTTCAGAAGCTTCGCCGGATCAATCCGTTGGAGAAAATCATGGGTAAGGACAAGGAGCGTCACAAGCATAAGGAGCTGGAGCTATGAGGATAGATAAAAAGCTGAAAAAGCAGCTGATTCTGAATGCTCCCTACATTCTGTTTGTGTACCTGTTTGATAAGGTGGCGCAGGCATTACGCCTTGCTCCGGGAACGGATGCCAGTCAGAAGATGCTGCATCTGGGTGACGGCTTCAACACGGCATTTGGAAGTCCATGGCCGAGTATCCATCCTGTTGATCTGCTGATCGGTATCGCCGGTGCAGTGATTGTCTGGGTGATGGTCTATGTCAAAGGCAAGAACGCCAAGAAGTTCCGTAAAAACATGGAATACGGCTCCGCCCGCTGGGGTAAGCCGGATGACATTGCCCCGTTCATGGATAAGAATCCGAGAAATAACCTGATTCTGACCCAGACCGAGGGGCTGACCATGAACAGCCGTCCGAAAGACCCGAAGACAGCACGAAATAAAAACGTGCTGGTGATCGGCGGTTCCGGCTCCGGTAAAACGAGATTTTTCGTGAAGCCGAATATCATGCAGTGCTGCTTTGCCGAGCCGGACTTCCCGACCAGTCTTGTTTGCACCGACCCGAAAGGAAGTCTTGTCGTCGAGTGCGGCAGACTTCTGGAGCGTGCCGGATACAAGATCAAGATTCTGAATACCATCAATTTCAAGAAGTCGCACCATTATAATCCCTTCGCCTACATTCACAGCGAAAAGGATATCCTGAAGCTCGTGAATACGCTGATTACCAACACCAAAGGCGAAGGAAAAGGCGGTGACGATTTCTGGCTCAAAGCGGAGACGCTGCTCTATACGGCACTGATCGGCTACATCTACTATGAAGCCCCGCAGGAGGAGCAGAACTTCGCAACACTGGTGGAATTCGTAAATGCCATGGAGGTGCGGGAGGACGATGAAACCTTTGAGAACAACGTGGATAT
>CAVELT010000266.1:0-2022 GCA_963616545.1 Dysosmobacter segnis
TATAGGAAGTGCCAAGCACCACATTTCCGCCGCCATTGATCATGATGGAACAGGATGATACAGAACCGGCAATCACCATGATGAGCAATGCAACTGCCGCAATGCCAATGATGATATGCGAATGGCTCTGTACGAACTGAAATGCCTTTTCGGTCATGCCTGCGGTTCCTTTGGCTGCCTTTGCTGCTCCGCTTGCCGTATGCTCCATCGCCGCGGCACCGGATTTGGCTGCAGCATATTCCTTCTTGATGGCTTGCTTCTGCCGCCACCTGGAAAAGATATTGGAACCCACCTCTGGATCCGCCTTCATCCTGTCTGCAAAAATAGAATTCACCGCTTCCTTATCCAGCTTTCGCTCCAGACGCTCAGCCTTCTTATACTGCTTTAGCTTCCGACCATATTGAAACTGAGAAGCGGCTCGGACAGTGCCCTCGGCAGCGCCTTCCGTAAAATGCGCCGCCTCCACACCGGCATTGTCATCCTCATCGGCACTTCGCACACTCTGGTGCACCTTTGCCGACAGCGTATCCGCTGCAAAATTCCCCGGCTTCTTTGGTTTCTCCGGTTTCCCAGCCTTCCCTCTGGCTGCCGCTTTTTCTGCTTTCAGCTCCTGCTCCGACTTTAGCTTCCTGCTTCTGCCTTTCGCCTGCTCCGCCTCCGTGCGAATTCGTCTGCGCTGCGCAGCCTTTTTCTTTCCGCCGCCGGCATTATCCTCGGCTGTAGCTTTCCGCTTGCTGTCGCGGAGGGTGTTGTCTGCACCCTCCCGTGCCTGACGAAGCTTTCCGGCGAGATTCGGATTCTTTTTCTCTGCCATCACTTATGCCTCCTTCGTCTCCTGGAGCTCGGTCAATTTTGTGGTCATTATTCGGTAGAGTTCGAGGTCTGTCGGGAAGCGATCCACAAAGGGCAGGATGACATTTCCATAAAACAGCAAGCCCTCGCCTTCCCCGGAATGGGTCACATAAGAGAGCTGATGCGGTGAAATATTCAGCTGTTCCGCCAGAATCTGCCTATCTCCCGCCGCCTGGTTCAGCATATAAATGAAGTCGCTGTTTTCAAAAATATTGGTGACTTCACGGGAGGAAAGCATGTCCTTGACGTTCTGAGTTATGCCAGTCGGAATACCGCCCCACTTACGAAAACGCTTCCAGATCTCCACGCTGTAGGCTGCTGTCTGCTCCTCTTTCAAAAGCAGATGGAACTCATCCATATAGTAGCGGGTGGACTTTCCGGCGTTCCGGTTCGCTGTCACACGCCCCCAGACCTGATCCTGCACCACGAGCATTCCGATCTTTTTCAGCTGTTTTCCAAGCTCCTTGATGTCGTAGCAGACCAGACGGTTATTGATATCCACGTTGGTGCGGTGGTTAAACAGGTTCAGGGAACCGGTGACGTAGATTTCCAGCGCCGTCGCCACATGTCGGGCTTCTTTTTCGTCCTGCTGAAGCAGCGCCTCATACAAGTCCTGCAAAACCGGCATGTTCTCCGGCACCGGATTCTCAAAGTAGTTCTGATAAATCTGATGCACACAGCGGTCAATGACCGTCTTTTCTACCGGCTGCAGACCCTCCTTTCCGCCGACGATCAACTCACACAACGAAAGAATGAAATCTGCTTTCAGGGCTATCGGATTATCCTCTTCGGAATAATTCGCATTGATATCCATCGGATTAATATACTGCGTGCTGGATGGGCTGATTTTGATGACCTGCCCCTCGAATTTCTGCACCAGAGCCGTGTACTCGGCCTCTGGATCGCAGATAATGACATCATCGTCCGTAACCAGGAAGGCATTGGCAATCTCACGCTTGGCCGAGAATGACTTACCGGAACCCGGTGTACCTAAGATCAGGCCGTTCGGGTTCTTTAACTTCTTCCGATCCACCATGATCAGGTTGTTGGAAAGTGCATTGAGGCCATAATAAAGAGCCTCTTTTCCGGTCTGGAACAGTTCCTGCGTGGTAAAAGGAACGAAGATTGCCGTGCTGCTGGTGGTCATGCTGCGCTGAATCTCAATCAGGT
>CAVELT010000267.1:0-2019 GCA_963616545.1 Dysosmobacter segnis
GGCATCTTATACCTCGCTCAATATTTTCCTTCTTGCTTCTTCTGTACTGAGATTGCCGCTCTGGACTGCCTTCAGCATCTGAATATCACAATCATCCATCTGCATTCCTTCCAAGTTTAAGGTGGCTGCTACTTCACGGATTTTCTCCGTATCCGTATAGCCGGTTCTGGCCAATTTAACAGAAAATGGTATGCTCTCCTGCATAATCAGCTGATTCAAGGCCATATTAATATACGTAGACATGTTAAGGCCAAGCCTATCCAGAATGTTCGTCGCTGTTTCTTTTACACTTTCCGGCGTTCTCGCCTGCACAATTCCCATGTTTTCCATAAAGTTGCCTCGTTTTCTGTATAGCTATTACACTACATTGTCTATACATTTTCAAATCCAGCTTGCAGCCTCAAGGCCTGGCCAAGGGCACCGGAAGACCGGGCGTCGCCTGGACAGCTGCCGCAGGGCAGACAGATCAAATATATCTTTCTTCATGAATGTTCTCCGATTTTTAAACTGTTTTTCTCATCTCTCGTGTCTGACATTATTTCGCCGAAACCTCCACTGCCTTTCCGCTGAAGGCCACGCCATACTTGATTATTTTCTGAATTCCCTTCATGCGGAGTTCTGCATCATATCCCCTGCTCTCTATCTGCGCCAATGCTTTCTGCGATAATTTTCGCAGCTGTTCTCTCGTACAGTTCTTTTCAGCCTTCAATTCTATGAGAATCCCCGGCCGCTGCTCATCCTTCGGAAGCAATTGGATGTCGTAACGTCCATTTCCGGATTCTCTGTTCGAGGTAACATACATATTGCCAAACAGCGCGCAAAGCCCCAGCAGAAAGCCATGGTAAAAATTCTCACCTGCCGTATCAAAAGCACTGACAGACTGCGTCAAAAAGAGCTGCAGCTGTTTCTTCAATGCCTCATGGTCACCGGAGAAAAGCGCCTCCTGAATTCCCGTCACAGAAGACTCCATTGCCGGCCCGTTCAACCTGTCCAGAATTTCCTTGTTATAGACATATCTGATTTCCTTGTTGGGTATGGCTACCTGACAAAGATATTCACCTCCCGCGGACAGGTCCGTCCTGATCGGCTTCAAATATCCGGAAACCAGCAGGAAGCTGTAGACCGAGGATCGGCTCCGCCGCAGTTCCGGGTAAATGACACTGGTGTCAATGCAGCTTGTCACAGTACCGCTCTGCAGAAGTGCCAGAAGCTGACGGCAAATCTCATCGTCCGCCTGAGAAAGCACTTCTGATATAATGTCGTTGCTGCTGGTGGATACCCAATAGGGCCGTGGTTCACAGCCGGCACTGAAATAGTTCACTACAGACCAAGGGTTGTAGATTTCGGTTTCGCCAAAGCGATACCCATCGTACCAGTCGCGCAGCTCCGGCAATCTGTCCTCCGCCCCATAGTATGCCGCCATCTGCATTACCTCCTCCTCGGTAAAGCCGAAATAGCTGCTGTTTTGCTTGTCCAATACAGAATTCACAACTATGTTGTTCAAGCCGCTGAAGATGCTTTCCTTGGCAACTCGCAAAATTCCTGTCAGGAATCCGAAGGCCAGACTCCGATTATCCTTCAGTCCGCCGGAAAAGAAGCCCCGCATAAAGGAAACTGCTTCATCATAGAAGCCCATAAGATGCCCCTGCTGAATGGGCGTATCATATTCGTCGATAATGATTACCGCCGGACAGCCGCAGTGCTTATGCAGCATCTGCGAAAGCAGCTTCAGCGAAGAAAGGTAGTCTGTTTCGTCTGCCGTTCCGGAAACAATGCGCTGATAGGCGTTTCTTTCCGCCTCGTTGCAGGCTGCACTCCCGGCAAGATCACTGTGCCGCAGAAATTCTTCTCCGATCAGACGCATGAGATGCCCATAGCTTTCCTTCCAGCTGCTGCGCTTCACATCCTTAAAGGTCAGAAAAATCACCGGGTACTTTCCCTGATACTTTCGGTAATGTACCCCGCACTGCCAGATCTTCTTGTCCCGGAAATACACAGAGCTGTCTTCCTCTGTCCGTT
>CAVELT010000268.1:0-2018 GCA_963616545.1 Dysosmobacter segnis
CGGCATCGGCGGCGGGGTGAATGTTGTCACCGCCCAGGCCTTCGGACGGGGCGAGCGGGAGGACGTGCGGAAAACGGTGCATACGGCCTTTCTGCTTTGTCTCGCCATCGGCATCGGCGTGCTTCTCTTCGGGGAACTTACCAGCCGGCTGATTCTGACGCTGCTGAAGACGAAGGAGGAGCTCATTGACGGCGCGGCGCTGTATCTTCGGATTTATTTCCTGGGCATGCCGGCCCTGGCCATTTTTAACTACGGCAACGCGGTCTTCAGCGCCGCCGGAGACACGAAGAAGCCGCTGCTTTTCCTGTCCGCTGCCGGCGTACTGAATGTGATTTTGAATCTCTTCTTTGTCATTGTACTGAAGATCGATGTGGCGGGTGTCGCCATTGCCAGCATCAGCGCCCAGTACCTCTCGGCCTTTGCCATTATGCTGGCTCTCATGCGCATGAAGGGAGACCATGGCTTTTCGTTCAAATACCTCTGCCTGGACCGGCGGAAGACGAAAACACTGCTGTCGCTCTGCATACCGGGCGGCCTGCAGAATGCCATTTTCCAGATGGCCAATCTCTTCGTGCAGCTGGGCATCAACAGCTTCAGCGCCACCGTTGTGGCAGGTAATGCTGCCGCCCAGAACGCCGACGGCCTGGCCTATGATGTGATGGCGGCCTTTTATACCGCCTGCGGCAGCTACATCGGACAGAACTACGGTGCCGGAAATCTGAAGCGGGTGAAGAAAACCTACTACATCAGCCTGCTGTATGCCTTTGCCTTCGGCCTCTGCATCGGACTGACGCTCGTGCTCTTCAGCACGCAGTTCCTGTCCCTCTTCACCAACGATCCGGAGGTGCTGGCGGCAGGACGCTACCGTCTCACCATTATGGGCTTCAGCTATGGCTTCTCGGCGCTCATGGACGGCTCCATTGCCGCCTCCCGGGGCCTCGGAAAGGGCGTGGCGCCCACCGTCATTGTCATCATGGGCTCCTGCGTCTTCCGGATCATCTGGATCTTTACGGTATTTGCGCTTTTCCGGACCATCACATCTTTGTATCTCCTGTATATCTTCTCCTGGAGCATCACGGGAATTGCGGAGGCCTGGTACTTCCACCGGGTGTACCGGCAGGCGGAAAAACGGATGCCGACAGCGGCATAATCATGAAAAAACAGAGGCTGATGTTTCGGCCTCTGTTTTTTCGTGCAGTCGGATCAGATTTAGGGAAACGCTGATTCAATCGGCATTTCCTCAGAATCCCAGCGCGTCGTTCACCAGGATGATATGGTAGCGGCCCGGATGCTTTTCAAAGCGGGTGATCAGGAACTGGTCACAGATGGTGTCCTTGGACTTGCAGTCGGCGCAGGAGCCGGTGACCTTGCAGGGCGTTGTGATGGGGAAACGCGCCGCGTTGATGGGAGCGGCCTCATTTCTGGCCCGGGACACGGCTGCCGGCACATCCTTCATTACCTTGTTCATGCCGACGATGAACAGCACGTGCTTCGGGCCGTAAACCATGCAGGCCACCCGGTTGCCGTTGCCGTCGATGTTCACCAGGATGCCGTCCTCGGTGATGGCGTTGCTGCTGCAGAGGAACCAGTCCGCATCGAAGGCAGCCAGCTCCACGGCCCGCTTGTTCTCTGCGGTATCCCGGTTCAGGACCTGATAATTTCCCTCGATGACGGCCTGCTTGAGACCGATCTCGGAAATGGATGTGGAGCCGCCCCAGCTGATGACGGACTGCTCGGGGATGAGAGAGAGGGCCAGCTTCAGGGCCTCCTCGCGGCTTTCTGCATAATAACCGCTCATGTTCCGGGAGCTGAGTCCCTTGATGACCTTTTCTGCCAGCAGACGGTTTCTTGTGTTTCTGTTCTGATCCATGTTGTGTTCTCCTTTTTCTCCTGAAATGACAAATCATTTTCTATATCATAGCACGGTTTCACTGCTTTTGAGGATAATGTCTTCGGCCCTCAGCCTATATCCCTCCGCCAGCAGCTCCCGGAAGCGTTTCGGCTTCGGGGGCTGTTTT